>AQTU01000002.1:0-82671 GCA_000385835.1 Streptococcus mitis 13/39
CCCTTTTTTAAACCGTTCTTCTGCAAAATCTGTCACAGACAAGACTCGCATCTCACCCTGCAACCCCTGCGTATTGACGATTTTCCCAACATTAAAGTAGTTCATCTTGTCTCCTGTACTCTATTTCTATCCATCTTATTCGAACAATTCTCGAATAATAGTCACAATTTTTTCTGATTCTGACCATTGTAAATAATGGTGATTCCCTCCTAAAATGAGTTTAGTATTGGAAGTCCAATATTCTGATTCTCTGTACTCTTTTTCTCTATAAGACTGACAAAAAATAAATACAGGGACATGAGATTGTATCGATACATTCTCAAAATCTTCCTCAGTAATCTCTCCAGATATCTGAAATCCTGTATCTTGATTTTCCAACTCTGACCCTTTTTCTTGCATTAATTCCCAGATTTCTTTATTAGTTTCAGGGCTAAATGTCTCTTGAGTTAAGTTCTTAAAATAAAGTTCAGGACCAAATTCTTCAATCAGTCTCATTTGCTCTTCCATTTCTGGATAGGGATCTTCTGAAAAATCAGCAAACATGACGTTTTTAGTTGTCGGTTCCATTGCTACTAAAGCCTGACACTTAATTGGTTTCTTGAGCAATTTACAAGCTAAAATTCCACTCAAACTATGTGCACAAAGTATGTATTCAGAAATCGCCAATTCTTCAAGTACTTTATAAACCGCATCTGCAAGATTATCTAGATTTTTTCCAGCTTGGTCATGAATCGGACTCCTACCTGTGTTCGGAAAATCAATAGTCAAATAACCAATTGTAGGAGGAAGTTTTTCAAGTATAATTAAAAAATTTTCATAACTTGGTAGCAAACCTGCGCCACTTAAACAAACTAGCATTTTCTTTTGCTTTTGATAAGTAACAGAGAGACTACCAATTTCTGTAGATACTTCAATCCTCTTCATAAAGAAATCCACTCGTTCTATTTAATGAATTATTAAAAATCCTTATCCTTTATTTTAACACGTTCCAATGATTTTCTCAAGTTGGAGGAAGATACATAGAGGTGTCGCTATAGTCCAAAAAATGCTAATAGTTTCCTCTTTAATGTTAATTTATATTTGAAAGATGAGATATTCACATTCCCATTATACATATTACTATAAAATGTATACTCGCCAATTTCACCCTGACTTGTTTTCCATTTCATTCTTAAACTAGGCATATTCTCTGGTAAATTTGTATGAATCAATAAGCATGTATAATTCTTTAAATTTTTAACTGTATGCAGTTTATCATTATCAACTAAACGATTACTTTTTGAATCATAGATTAAAGAATAAAATTCTATAATTTCAATATCAACTTCCTTTGGATAAAAAATCAAATGGTTATAATGTTTATCATTTTCATCATGTTTAAACTCATATATATGATGAAATCTCGTATGTAAGGAATCAAATTCGATTGGTTTAATTACCTGAATTTCGATATTATTGATATAGGCCTTATTCTGAAAACTAATTTTTAAAATTACACCTATAAAAGTCGAAATCTGTAAAATTCGCAATAACCAATCAATGTACATTGCCCAATCTATGTTTAAAATACAATCAATGTTCATTCTTTTCCAGTCCCCCTTTAAAAAGCCTTCCAAATCACGTTCATGTTGGTACTTAATGGCTGCAATTTTACACTTCTCGCAAAAAAGCGAGACATCCGTCCCGCCCTTCTTATTTTTCGTCAATAACGATTCTTACTTTTTTGTCTTCAGTTGGGACAGAGTAGACAATCGTTCTTATCGCAGAAATAGTGCGACCCTTACGACCGATTACACGACCCACATCACTTTGATCAAGATCCAAATGATATTCCAAAAACTCTGGTGTATCTTCAATCTTGATAGTTAAGGCATCTGGTTGTGAAATCAAGGGTTTCACAATCGCAATAATGAGATTTTCAATCGTATCCATCTGTCAACCTACTTTAAACTTATTTTGAGAATTTAGAATCGTGGAATTTCTTCAATACACCTTCTTTTGAAAGGATGTTGCGAACTGTATCTGAAGGTTGAGCTCCATCAGCCAACCATGCAAGAACGCGGTCTTCTTTCAAAGTTACTTGGTTTTCAGCAACAAGTGGGTTGTAAGTTCCAACTGTTTCGATGAAACGTCCGTCACGTGGTGAACGTGAATCTGCTACGTTGATACGGTAGAAAGGTTTTTTCTTAGAACCCATACGAGTCAAACGGATTTTAACTGCCATTTTTAAAGTCTCTTTTCTTATTTTTTATTTGAGTGAAATAGCTGAGCTATTTAGCACATGTTCTATTATAGCAGATTTCTGGCAGGTGTCAAGAAAAAAACTTGACAGACTATAAAATTTTTAAACCATTTAGAAATTTGTTTGAAGTAGGAAATAAATGTTTGAAAGAGGCTATCAGTGAATACTATTTTATACTCAATGAAAATCAAAGAGCAAACTAGGAAGCTAGCCGCAGGCTGTACTTGAGTACGGCAAGGCAAAGCTGACGTAGTTTGAATTTGATTTTCGAAGAGTATTAGAAACATTTTATAAAGACCATCAACTCAAACCCTTCATATCGCCTGAACGTGATTTGGATACTTGGCTCCTAAATCCCAAGCCCGTTCCCAAAAGAAACATGGAATTATTAACAGATGATTTACTAGCAGGTGATATCATTTTACTATGGAGAATCAACTTTGGTACTTTTACCACCGAAACTTGGTTCCCTAAATACTTTGAATACACTTATGGTACTGATGCACCTAAGCATCTAAAAACTCTGGTGGAAAAAGGTTATGCTGGCATTGAAACAGCTTTTGAGTCACTTGACCATCTGAATGCTACTATGAAAAAGAATATCCTTAAGAAGAATGGGGTTACTGGCCTTTCTAAAATGAAGATTGCAGATTTGGATCAAGCCCTTCATGACCATTTTTCAGAAGAAGAATTAGCTGGTCACTTTTCGATTCGTGGTTATAAAATAACTCCAAAAGGAAAGCACATACTGGAACATACCAGGACATTGTTGACCGTCATCCAAAGAAAAATCTCTAAGCAAGCGACTTTTTGGTTGGCTCCTCTAAAACTACCTTGTCACTAATATTTGAAATCCCCTTCTTTTTAGGGTACAATGGTAGAAATGAATTTTTGAGAGGAATAGAATGAAAAAACTAGCAACCCTTCTTTTACTGTCCACTGTAGCCCTAGCTGGATGCAGCAGCATCCAACGCAGCCTGCGTGGTGATGACTATGTTGATTCCAGTCTTGCTGCTGAAGAAAGTTCCAAAGCAGCTGCCCAATCTGCCAAAGAGTTAAACGATGCTTTAACAAACGAAAACGCCAATTTCCCACAACTATCTAAAGAAGTTGCTGAAGACGAGGCTGAAGTGATTCTCCACACAAGTCAAGGAGATATCCGTATCAAACTCTTCCCTAAACTCGCTCCTCTAGCGGTTGAAAACTTCCTCACTCATGCCAAAGAAGGCTACTATAACGGCATTACCTTCCACCGTGTCATCGATGGCTTCATGGTTCAAACTGGAGATCCAAAAGGGGACGGTACAGGTGGTCAGTCCATCTGGCATGACAAAGATAAGACTAAAGACAAGGGAACTGGTTTCAAAAACGAGATTACTCCTTATCTCTATAACATCCGTGGCGCTCTTTCTATGGCTAACACTGGTCAACCAAACACCAATGGTAGCCAGTTCTTCATCAACCAAAACTCTACAGATACCTCTGCTAAACTCCCTACAAGCAAGTATCCAAAGAAAATCATCGAAGCCTATAAAGAAGGGGGAAACCCTAGTCTAGATGGCAAACACCCAGTCTTTGGTCAAGTGATTGACGGTATGGATGTTGTAGATAAAATTGCCAAAACCGAAAAAGATGAAAAAGACAAGCCAACGACTGCTATTACTATCGATAGCATCGAAGTGGTGAAAGACTACAATTTTAAATCATAAAAACCAAAAAAATAACAGTATCCACATTCGGTACTGTATTTCTTTTACTCTCATTCTTAAGTTAAATTATTAAAATCCCAGATTTGGTCCATCCAGCCTTCATAGAAGTCTGGTTCGTGGCAGACCATAAGGATAGACCCCTTGTATTCTTTGAGAGCACGTTTGAGTTCATCCTTGGCATCCACATCCAAGTGGTTGGTCGGCTCGTCCAGCACTAAAACGTTGTTTTCACGATTCATCAAGAGACAGAAACGCACTTTTGCTTGTTCCCCACCTGACAAGACTTGAATTTGGCTTTCGATATGCTTGGTTGTCAAACCACAACGAGCAAGGGCTGCACGAACTTCTGCTTGGTTGAGGGCTGGAAAGGCATTCCAAACAGCCTCTAGTGGTGTTTGACGATTTCCACCTTCTACTTCTTGTTCAAAGTAGCCAAGTTCTAGGTAGTCACCACGTTCTACTTCCCCAGCGATTGGCGGAATAATACCCAAGAGAGACTTCAAGAGAGTTGTTTTCCCGATACCATTTGCCCCAATAATAGCAACCTTTTGATTGCGTTCAAAGGTAAGATTTAATGGTTTTGTAAGTGGACGGTCGTAACCAATCTGTAAATCCTTAGCTTGGAAAATAAAGCGCCCTGGTGTACGAGCCGGTTTGAAATCAAAGGATGGCTTTGGTTTCTCACTTTGCAGTTCGATAATATCCATCTTATCCAATTTCTTCTGGCGGGACATGGCCATGTTTCGTGTTGCAACACGCGCTTTGTTTCGAGCGACGAAGTCCTTGAGGTCGGCAATTTCTTTCTGCTGACGTTCGTAGGCTGCCTCTAGCTGAGATTTCTTCATAGCATAGACTTCTTGGAACTGGTAGTAATCACCAGAATAACGCGTCAGCTGTTGATTTTCCACATGGTAGACAATATTGATAACGTCATTTAGGAATGGAATATCGTGTGAAATAAGAACAAAGGCATTCTCATAGTTTTGGAGATAGCGCTTGAGCCAATCAATATGCTCAGCATCCAAGTAGTTGGTCGGCTCATCCAAAAGTAAGATATCAGGCTTTTCAAGGAGAAGTTTTGCCAAAAGCACCTTGGTTCTTTGCCCACCTGACAAAGAGGTTACATCCGTATCCATGCCAAAGTCCATAACACCAAGGGCACGCGCTACTTCGTCAATCTTAGCATCCAAGGTATAGAAAT
This sequence comes from Streptococcus mitis 13/39, assembly GCA_000385835.1. Lineage (GTDB taxonomy): Bacteria > Bacillota > Bacilli > Lactobacillales > Streptococcaceae > Streptococcus > Streptococcus mitis_AI. Next base: position 5,153 of record AQTU01000002.1, read on the forward strand.
CACGACTCTCTAAACGGTCTTGAAGTTCGCCAACTTCTTCCATGAGAGCATCAACATCCGCACCGTCTTCAGCCATTTCCATATAAAGGTCATTGATACGAGCTTCAGCTTTGAAAAGTTCATCAAATGCTGTACGGAGAACATCACGTACCGACTGCCCTTCAGCAAGGACGGAGTGCTGATCCAAGTAACCAGCAGTCACATATTTAGACCACTCAACCTTCCCTTCATCTGGCAACATTTTACCAGTCACAATGCTCATAAAGGTTGATTTCCCTTCACCATTAGCACCGACCAGACCGATATGTTCTCCCTTAAGGAGACGGAAGGACACATCTTCAAAAATTGCACGGTCACCAAAACCATGACTCAGATTTTTAACTTCTAAAATACTCATTTTAATTCCTTATCTTGTTTTTATGTAATTGTTTATAGAGAAGCCAAGCCAGATAGCCACCCAAGGTATTGGTCCACAAATCATCAATCTCAAAGACGCGATTAAAATCAAAGAAAAAATCTAAGACTAACTGCGTACACTCAATTCCAAGACTCACTAAAAAGCTAAAAAGAAGAACTTTTTTTGTTTTCCGCAAGTTTGGAAGGAGATAAAGGAGCTGGAATATCAAAGGAAAAAGTAAGAAGACATTGAGGATATTTTGTAAAAAAATCCAACATAATTGTCCAATGTTACTCACTTCGCCCAGTTTCCAGAGAGAATTGAAAGGAGTCAAAAGAAAAACCAGGCGTCCAAGATGCTGAATACCTGGAGTTTCCACTCCCACGGGAGAATGTTCTTGAGGAGTAAAGCAAAAGTAAACGATACAAATACTATAGAAAATGACTCCCCAGACAAAAATATGATTATAAGTCTTCTTCATCATTAAGGATTGACTGCTGAGACTGCTTTCTGGCGGTCACGTTTCATTGTATTGGAACGCAATTGTCCACAAGCTGCATCAATATCTGTTCCGTGCTCTTGACGAACCACACAGTTAACCCCTTTTTTCTTAAGCGTATCATAGAAGGCCAGGACGCGCTCTTTAGGACTACGGCTATATTGGTCATGCTCACTAACTGGGTTATAAGGAATCAAGTTTACATAAGACAATTTCTTGATATTCTTGAGCAATTCAGCCAATTCCAAGGCTTGTTCTACACCGTCATTAACTTCATTGAGCATGATATACTCAAAGGTCACACGACGGTTTGTTGTTTCGATATAATACTCAATAGCAGCAAAGAGTTTTTCAATCGGAAAGGCACGGTTAATCTTCATGATGCTTGAACGCAATTCATTGTTAGGTGCGTGAAGGGAAACTGCAAGATTGACCTGAACTCCTTCATTAGCAAAATCACGAATTTTATGGGCCAAACCTGAGGTTGAAACCGTAATGTGACGAGCACCGATGGCCATTCCCTTGTCATCATTGATAGTACGGACGAAATTCAAGACATTGTTGTAGTTATCAAAGGGCTCACCGATACCCATGACAACGATATGGCTGACGCGTTCGTCCTGACCACGCTCATCAAAGTATTTCTGAACCAGCATGATTTGCGCTACGATTTCACCGTTATTGAGGTCACGTTGTTTCTTAATCAAACCAGAGGCACAGAAGGTACAACCGATATTACAGCCTACCTGAGTGGTCACACAGACAGATAAACCGTAGTGTTGACGCATGAGTACTGTCTCAATCAGCATTCCATCTGGCAATTCAAAAAGATATTTAACTGTCCCATCAGCAGATTCTTGAACGATACGTTGTTTCAATGGGTTGACCACAAACTGGTCATTAAGCTTAGCAATCAAATCCTTGGAAAGGTTGGTCATTTCTTCAAATGACTGGACACGTTTACGGTAGAGCCATTCCCAGATTTGATCTGCACGGAATTTCTTTTCTCCTTGCTCCAAAACCCATTCCTGCATGGTTTGACGTGTTAAACTATAAATTGATGGTTTCATTTCTTCTCCTTATTCTCTACTCACTTCTGACGAATGACAAAATGACGTTGTCCCTTGTCCTCTTTCTGAGACTGCTGGTCTTTCTGACGACGTCTATTTTTCTTATCTGCATTCGGTTTTCGTTTGGTTTGAACCGGTTTCTTTCCTTTTTTAGAAGGTGTTTCTTCTTCCTTCTTACGCATTTTCTTGTCAAATGATGCTCGCTTAGGAGCTTCATTTTCTAAGACAAAATAGGCACAACCATAACTACAATACTCTAAAAGATAGTCTTGTAAACGACTGATTTTTTCAAGTTGTTCTTCTGTTCGGTCATCCTTGTAAAAACCTCGTAAACGAAGCTGTTCGTTGCTCCAGTCTCCCACGATATAATCAAACTTGGTTAAGACTTCTGAAAAACGCTGATTAAAAGCCGTCACATCAAAGGCATCCTTGATATTTTCCACCAAGGAAAAAGCTATCCCTTCCGTTTCTACCTTGTCCCCGTGTAAATGGAACTCAGGACCAGGAAACTTGTTATAGTTGTATAATTCAGGTGCAATTTCTTTTCGCATAGATATCCTTTTTCCACGATTACTTAATACTTTATTCTACCATAATTTCTAGAAGTTAGCACGTTTCTCATAAAAATGAAAAAAGTCTGACGATTTTGTCAGACTCGAATCATATAACCTAAAAAAGAGAAGAACCATTCTTCCCTCCATATACCATTATTTAGCGGCTGCGTACAATTCATCTACTTTGTTCCAGTTGATTACTGAGAAGAAAGCTTTGATGTAGTCAGGACGCACGTTGCGGTATTTCACGTAGTAAGCATGTTCCCAAACGTCCAAGCCCAAGATTGGTTTTTTACCTTCTGAGATTGGTGTGTCTTGGTTTGCTGTTGAAGTCACTTCAAGTTTACCCTCTTTGTTAACAACCAACCATGCCCAGCCAGAACCGAAACGAGTTGTTGCTGCTGCAGTGAAAGCTGCTTGGAATTCTTCAAATGAACCAAATGTTTCATCGATTGCTGTTGCAAGTTCTGCTGATGGAGCTGTTTTCTCAGGAGTCATCAATTCCCAGAAAAGAGCGTGGTTCAAGTGTCCACCACCGTTGTTGATAAGTGCTTGACGGATATCAGCTGGGATAGATTCTACATCAGCAAGCAAGGCTTCAAGATCTTCACCGATTTCAGGGTGTTTTTCAAGAGCTACATTAGCATTGTTGACATAAGTTTGATGGTGTTTGTCATGGTGCAAGTGCATTGTTTCAGCATCGATGTATGGTTCCAAAGCGTCGTATGCATATGGAAGATCTGGTAAGATAATAGCCATCTGTAATACCTCTTTTTCTTTCTATATGAAAATGATAACGCAAACATTCACTTTTTTCAAGTTTTTTGCTTATAGATGAAGAAATCACTGAAATACTTTCTAATAAAACTCTTCGAAAATCAAATTTAAACCTCGTCAACGTCGCCTTGCCGTAGGTATAGTTACTGACTTCGTCAGTTTCATCCGCAACCTCAAAAACATGTTTTGAGCTGACTTCGTCAGCCTTATTTACAACCTCAAAGCAGTGCTTTGAGCAACCTGCGGCTAGTTTCCTAGTTTGCTCTTTGATTTTCATTGAGTATAAAACAAGCAAATCAGCAAGAAACCCACGACAAGATAATCTTGACACGGGTTGTAGTTTCAAAAAAATGTCAATTGACCTGATTAGCAATCTGTAGGAGTGCCTTTTCAAAAAGGAAACTCTTTTCATAAAGACCTGTTTTAATCTGATAGTCTGTCTCAATCAAATAGGAAATAGCTTGCTTCAAAAAGCTCAAGGAAAGTCCTCGCGCATCTCTCAGCGCAAACTTGATTTGATAGGGATTGGGATTGCGTCCGAGAAAACTACCTAAACTACTTGCAATCTGCGATTCTGTTTGCCCAGACTCCGACAAAATCTTCACCTGAGTAAAAGTCCGAAATTGTCCTAGCATGACTGCAATCAGTTTGATTTCATCTTCACCTTGCAAGGTCAAATCTCTAACCAAATCGCGCGCCTGGTCCATCTTTTTAGTCAGAATAAACTGAGTTAAATCAAAAATATTGTCCTGTAAGGTCTTAGGAATAGCGTTGACAATATCCTCTTCCTCGATAATAGAATCTGCCTTATAGGACTGTAAAAAGAGGAGATTTTTCTGAATTTCGCTAAATTGAAACCCCGACTTGATGAGGAGATTTTCAAAAGAATGATTGGCAAACTGCAGACCTTGTTTCTGACTCCACTTTTGGAAATACTGGCGCAATTCTTGTTCTTTGGCTTCTACTGCATCAAAGACCTTGGCATCACGCTTAAGTAATTTAACCAACCGTCTTTTGCTATCCAACTTTCCTTCTGCAAAGATTAACAACTTGGTTGTTGCTGAAGGATTGTCAAGGTATTCCTCAAATGACTTGAGCTCATCATCTGTCAAAAGGCGCTTTTTAGTAGTTGTGATATCGACAAAATGATCTAATATCACGATTTTCTCATCCGCAAAGAAAGGAAGGCTGACCAACTCCAGTTCCACATCCTTGTAAACTACTTCTTTCATATCAAAGTAGGCAAAGTTGAGGTCAGCAGAATCATAGCCAATCTGTTTCAATACTTGACTCTTCATAACTTCAAACTGACCCTGGTCTGTCCCTGTAAAAAGGCTCAGGCTAGGTAAATTTGATAAAGTCAACTTCTGACTTTCTTCAATGGCTAGCATCTTCTCTCCTTTCTTCTGATTTTTTAATGAATTTAATCAATATAGCGCAATTTCCCACGGAAATCTTCTAGGCTTTCGTAACCTTTTTCATCCATGATTGCTTTCAGTTCATTAGTAATACGTTCAAAAGCACCAACTCCTTCTTTGTGAAGGGTGGTTCCTACCTGTACCATACTCGCTCCACAGAGAATATGTTCAAAGGCATCACGACCAGTCAACACGCCACCTGTTCCAATGATTTGAATTTGAGGATTTAAGCGTTGATAAAAGGCATGAACATTAGCTAGAGCAGTCGGTTTGATATACTCTCCACCGATGCCACCGAAACCATTTTTAGGACGAATAACGACAGACTCATCTTCTATATAAAGGCCGTTTCCGATAGAGTTAACACAGTTGACAAACTTGAGTGGGTACTTGTTGAAAATAGCTGCCGCTTGGTCAAAGTGAACAATATCAAAATATGGTGGCAATTTAATTCCAAGAGGTTTGGTGAAGTAGGCAAATACTTCTGTCAAAATCCGGTCTGTTGTCTCAAAATCATAGGCAATCTGAGGTTTACCTGGAACATTGGGGCAGGAGAGGTTTAGCTCAATCAGACCACGAAATTCACTCTCTTGGACTTTTTTCAAGATAGTATGGGTTTCCTCTGGAGACATGCCAACTAGAGATAAGAAGAAAGTCCGGTTCGGCTCTTTTTCCTGCAAGTCCAAAAGATAGTCCAAATAATAATCTAAGCCCTTATTCGGCAAGCCCATAGAGTTGATAGAACCAAGTGGAACATCTTGATAGCGTGGTTCAGGATTTCCCTGACGAAAGTCCAAGGTCGCAGTCTTCGTAACAAAAGTACCTGCTGCTGAGTTTTTGACCTCTTCTAACTCCGCTATCGTCATACAAGCCACACCTGCTGCATTCATCAAACAATTGTCAAACTCAAAACCAGCAATTTGTGTTTTCGTTGATACCATGATTCTGATCCTCCAGATTCCTTTTATTGCTAATATTATACCACATTTTCAGATTTTCTCTTTAAGAAAGGCATTTATAAGAAAAACGTTCGTTTTTTATCTACTTTCAAAAAGCCTCAAAACTAAATATCAAAACTAAATTGATAGAATTTTTAGAAAATTTCTGTTTTTTTCTTTACAGTAAAAAAAAATTCTGCTATAATGACTCACATAATTAAATTAGAATTTAAGGAGAACGATATGACATCTGCTAAAGAATATATCCAAAGCGTGTTTGAAACTGTAAAAGCTCGTAACGGGCACGAGGCTGAATTCCTCCAAGCTGTCGAAGAATTTTTCAACACTTTAGAACCTGTATTTGAAAAACACCCTGAGTATATCGAAGAAAATATCTTGGCACGTATTACTGAACCAGAGCGCGTGATTTCTTTCCGTGTTCCTTGGGTTGACCGTGATGGAAAAGTTCAAGTAAACCGTGGCTACCGTGTTCAATTCAACTCAGCTGTTGGACCATATAAAGGCGGACTTCGTTTCCACCCAACTGTAAACCAAGGGATTTTGAAATTCCTCGGATTTGAACAAATCTTTAAAAACGTCTTGACTGGACTTCCTATTGGTGGAGGTAAAGGTGGATCAGACTTCGATCCTAAAGGTAAAACAGATGCTGAAGTGATGCGCTTCTGCCAAAGCTTCATGACTGAACTGCAAAAATATATCGGCCCATCACTTGATGTACCTGCTGGTGATATCGGTGTTGGTGGACGTGAGATTGGTTACCTTTACGGACAGTACAAACGCCTTAACCAATTTGATGCTGGTGTCTTGACTGGTAAGCCTCTTGGATTTGGTGGTAGTTTGATTCGTCCAGAAGCAACTGGTTACGGTTTGGTTTACTATACTGAAGAAATGCTCAAAGCAAATGGCAACAGCTTTGCTGGTAAGAAAGTTGTTATTTCAGGTTCTGGTAACGTTGCTCAATATGCTCTTCAAAAAGCGACTGAGCTCGGTGCAACTGTTATATCTGTGTCTGACTCAAACGGATATGTCATCGATGAAAATGGTATCGACTTCGATCTTTTGGTTGATGTTAAAGAAAAACGTCGCGCTCGTTTGACTGAGTATGCAGCTGAGAAAGCAACTGCTACTTATCATGAAGGTTCTGTATGGACTTACGCTGGAAACTATGATATCGCTCTTCCATGTGCGACTCAAAACGAAATCAACGGTGAAGCAGCTAAACGTTTGGTTGCTCAAGGCGTGATCTGTGTATCTGAAGGTGCCAACATGCCAAGCGACCTTGATGCCATCAAAATCTACAAAGAAAATGGTATTTTCTACGGACCTGCAAAAGCTGCCAACGCTGGTGGTGTAGCCGTTTCAGCCCTTGAAATGAGCCAAAATAGTCTTCGCCTTTCATGGACTCGTGAAGAAGTTGATGGACGTCTCAAAGACATCATGACAAACATCTTCAACACAGCTAAAACAACTTCAGAAACATATGGTCTTGATAAAGACTACCTTGCAGGAGCAAACATTGCTGCCTTTGAAAATGTAGCAAACGCTATGATTGCACAAGGTATTGTTTAAGATTCATTTGCTTAATCCTCAATCGCTACGATTGGGGATTTTTATGTTGAATCCAAAAAACTCACCATTAACAGTGAGTTTTAACGTCAGAATTTATTTTACTTTCATTAGGGCAGATGACAGACATTCAACAATCTCCTCAACTGCTTCATCTATGTTTATAGTTCCTTCATCATTCAACATCATGGGAATAAGATAAGAAAAACTCAATGCTAAGATGTAACGAACAATTCTTTCATTTGACCAATTTAGAATAAGTCCTTTTTCTTTAAATTGATTTAAAACAGGGCTAATTGGTTCTATTATAGATTGAACAATAATATTTCCTAACTGGATAGAAAGATTTTTATCAATAAAAGAACGCCCCAAGAGAATTTTAACATGCATTTGATTCTCCTGAATGAAAAAGAGCCTATCTCGAACAATACTTTTTAAAAAGAAGGGAAAAGTTTCCTGATCTACTGTGAATTTCTTTTCTGAGAAATCCGCAATTACTTCTGGAATAACCTGTTCTAGAAAAGTAGATAAAATAGCTTCTAAAATACCTTCCTTTGTTTTAAAGTAACTAAAAACAGTTCCTTCTGACACTCCAGCGCGTTCGGCAATAAGGCTGGACGTTGTATTCTCAAATCCAATTTCTGAGAATAATTTTAAGCTTGATAATAATACTCGACGTTGTTTCAAGCTCAAGTTGCTAACTTCTAACGTCTGAGCATACTTTTGTTCTAAACTTTCCATCGCTAGCACCTCTCTTCTACTCTCTTACTTTTACGACTTTTTTGCCTCGACTGTGTCCCATTTTCAGATTACGATAAGCTTCTCTAACTGACTTTAGAGAAAAGTCATACACTTGATCAATTTTCAACTGAACCTTCCCGTCTGAGACCATTTCAGCTAAAGTGCTAAAATCATCATATGTGGAATGTCTCGGACCAGTAAACTGAGCACCTTTTATCATAACATAGGGCGAAGGTACTAATGTCCCAATAGCTGTCCCCTTCAAGCCTAAACTAAAAGCCAATCTAACATAATCAGATCCATAACAATCCAAAAATTTTGTAATAGGCGTTGGACTAGCTGATAGAAGAGCCTTCTTGATATTCTCTTCGTAACTTACTGGTATGGCACCTAAAGACTTCAGATACTCTGCATTTTTCTTACTTGCTATTCCAATCACTGTCGCCCCCTTAGCAACTGCATACTGTACTGCAATACTTCCAATACCTCCTGCTGCAGCTGAAATAACAACAGTATCTCTTGAATTTAAACCGATTCTTCTAAAAGCCCCACCCACAGTTAGAGCAGCTACTCCCATAGTAGCTGCGTGAGTCATGTCGATCATCTCTGGTTTCAATACAATTTCTGATTCATTGATACAAATTTCTGTTGCTAAAGCTCCCCTCTTAGTTCCCAAACCAGGATCGCTAATCATTGTTCCAAACACCTTATCTCCTACTAAAAACCTAGTTACTTCATTTCCAACTTCTGTAATAACTCCAGAAAAATCTCTCCCCACACCTCTTGGAAATAAAGATGATTTAGATTCAAACCAACGACTTGGTTTCCTTAATTTCGTTATAAAAGATAGAAATCGAAGGGGTTTCGCTCCCTCAAAAGTTTTATAATCAATAGGATTTAAACCAACAGCATGAACTTCTACTCTCACCTGATTTACATCCAAGGCTGTAGAGTCGATTTTCATCAAATCCAAGACCTCTTCGTTACCGAAACGACTGTATTCTATTGCTTCAACAACCATTTTCTTTACTCCTTAATTTCACAAAAATTGAGTGAACACTCATTTTTATAAATTATACTCTTAATTTGTAAGAAAATCAATATTATCGTTTGATAATGATTTATGACATGATACAAATATCCATCATTTCGATTTCCCAATATGATTCTTTCAATCTAACTCTCCTCACTCTTCAAGATAACTTTCCCTTTTTTGCCCCCTGGCACATAAAAATAAAAACCGATACTCCTAAGAATAGCGGCTTTTTAAAGTAAACAAACTTACTAGGTTTTAAAAACAATATCAAAATAGCTATAAGATAATATCATTTCGATTATCCTAAAATCAAGAAACTATAAAAGTTTTACCGCAAGTTGCACAGGTCAATTGAGTTCCAATTACTCCATCTGTTGGCTTATAACAAGTAGGACAATAAACACGTTTTGCTGATAATTTATAAGATAACTCATCTCGAAATTCTTTCCCTTTAATTTCAATAACATCTTCACCTTGTTCTTCAAACTTAAGAACTGTTATCAAAGCTTTATCATATTGTTTCATACGTGGCTGTTTCAAAAATAAAAAAGACGATATAATCAAAAATAGGAAAAATAAAACAAACAAAATTGTAACTATTAAAAGCCACATAAAGTAGAAATCATAAAGTAAACCTTCTTTTTTTCCTAAAATCCATCTTATGTAGTTATCAATGTACTGATAAAATTTCAATCCGGTGACAATACATATGAAAGATCCTATAGGATAAACAACCTTGGAAATGATTAAACGATAGCGTCTCATTTATATTTCCTTTCTAGATAACCATGCACCACAATAATCACATGATTTACCTTGCCCTAGGTCAAGCAGATTCTCACCACTACATGATGGACAAATAACGGGATATGTATTTTTGTTAATCTGGTGCTTTTCAAATAAAGTGAATAAAGCTTGTATTTGATTTTGTTTCTTGACTTCTTCTTGTCTCCTAGACTCACAATAAGTCATTACTAAAATTAAACTCACACTAAGAAAATACCAAGGAACTAAAAGAAATAAAAATCGAATAGACCATTCCCTAGATTTTTCATATTCAAAAAATGATGATAAAATGATTAAAACAAGCATTTGAAGTAAATTCTTCTGTTTTAATTTCTTCAAGGAAAAGGAATCTTTAATTGTTTCTCGAAACAAATATAAAATAACTAAAGCAACTGGCACAAAGGTAACATTTTGAAATGATAAAAATAAAAAACTGATAACAACGGGAATTCCAATAGATTTTGCCAAAATTATAAAATCAAGATTTTTCAATATAAAGATTCTTGGTTCATCATCTATAGAAAAGATAGCAAGTGATAAAACTACAAAACAGAGTATTACTATATTTGAAATTAACCAATGAAAGCCTTTTTTCCAATTATTCTTAATATACTGTTTCACCTATCTTCTCCTCTAGTTGCTATATATTCTCTATAAAGAGCTTTCCCATTATATATCTCATCCAAAGCTTTGACTTTAATTTTTATATTTTCTAAAATACCAAAGCTATAAAATGCAAAGGATGACAAAAAGAAACCTGATAAAGAAAAAATAATAGGAATCAATATTGAGAAAATCGGCCTACCATGTTCAAGAAATAGAGTTATAGCCCATAGTGAAAGAAAAAATGTTGCACTTGTTAATCCCATAAAAAGTATACTTAATAAACGAAATACTTGGTACATCCAAAATATCCTCCTGTCATAGAACTTGTCTAAGTAATCCCTTACTCTTTTAAAAAGATTTCCTAATATCTTTCAGGGAATCATTGTATTTATTCATACATTTCCATACTTAGAATTACATAAATTGAATGATTTAAAAATACAAACAAAGAAATCTTAGTTTTCAGATTTCTAAGAAAAAGGGAAATTCTGGCAATACCAGACTTCCCAAATAAAACAAAAGTAAATTTGAAAATGTAAAAAATCAAAGATTAAAGATAGTACTTAAACTAGATTGATATAAAAATGATTTTTCCAATCATTTGAACTATCTTTTGTGCCCGCAATTAGAACAGAAGTTTGCTACTTCCAAAAAAGCAGTCCCGCATTGGCTACAAAACTTAGCTAAGCCTGTTTCTCCTTTGAGGTCAGTTTGATGCTGATTAACATCTTTGTCAAATGAATTCCTATCTTCAATCTGATCCAGCAAGTTGCTAAATTTAGCTCCCAAGGAAAGTCCCATAGCTATTTCCACGCCTGCTCCCATTAGATTTCCTGCAGAATCATTATTTTTTGCCGCCTCTTCTAAAAGATCAAATTGTCTCTCTTCTTGATAAGTATACTCTTCAATATCTCGACCAGCCTGCTTGCTTTTTGCTTCCAAAATTTGCTTGTGGAATTTAAAGATTTCTCTATATCCATTGCTATTCTGATTTACCTTTAAAGCCTCAATGTTAAATTCCTCAATACTAATTCCATATTTAGAAAAATGGCTGGATAAAATAGCTGACAAAGCAACAGACATATCAAAACTGTGCATCTCAATATCAAGAATTGGAATCTTATGGTTGTATATTACTTGTGAAATAGCTGAACTAATCAACCCACTAACAGTTTGTCTAAACCGTTTTTGTAAAATAGGAGCTGTTATAATATCGGGGTGACTTGGCATAAATTCTAATATAAAAGCTTCTAAGTCTACAATTCGAGGAATGAAATTCCCATGTATTTTCAGTTCTACAGGAATATCACTTTCTGGATCTCGAACCATTATAGGAGAAGAAGTTCCCCATCCAATCGGTTGTAAATCATACATATTCACAAACCACAAAAACAATGAGTCAGACGAAATACCTCCACTTAGAAAGTTTTTTATTCCTGAAACTACTTGAATATCATATCCTTCAATCTTATGTTTACCAGCATCATAAGTAGTTACTGCTCTTCCATTTGAAAACAATACAGCACACTGACCAGGGTTTACAATTACAGTTGCTCCTATCTTGATATTCGTTTTAGGATGTCTCCAAGCAAGTATATTCCTTGTATCTTCACCTTCATAACGAATAACATCAAACAAATTTAATGCCATCTTTTCTCCTCTAAAATGAAAACTATAAATTATAAGATTAATCTTCCATACCTATATTACTATTATATAACCCATTTATTGAAAAGGCAACTCATACTTATAAATTATTATCTTTGGAGCAATCCCCTATATAAAACAAGAAAAACCGCTACTCCTAAGAATAGCGGTTTAATCATGTTTTTAAGCTACTAATGTAGTTGCTCTATTATTTAAGAGTAACTGAAGCTCCAGCTTCTTCCAATTTAGCTTTGATTTCTTCAGCTTCTGCAGTTGCAACGCCTTCTTTAACAAGTGCTGGTGCACCGTCAACAAGTTCTTTAGCTTCTTTAAGACCAAGACCTGTGATTTCACGTACAACTTTGATAACGCCAACTTTTTTGTCGCCTGCAGATGTCAATTCAACGTCGAATGAATCTTTAGCAGCACCAGCGTCAGCAGCACCAGCTGCAGCAACAGCTACAGGAGCAGCTGCAGTTACACCAAATTCTTCTTCGATAGCTTTTACAAGGTCGTTCAATTCAAGGATTGAAGCTTCTTTAATTTCAGCAATAATGTTTTCAATGTTCAATGCCATTGTTATTTCCTCCAAATATGTTTTAAATTTATAATAGATTTTCGTAGCTAAGCTACGCTGCGTAGCTTAAGATTAAGCTGCGTCTTCTTTGTTGTCTGCAACCGCTTTGACTGCAAGAGCAACGTTGCGCACTGGCGCTTGAAGTACAGAAAGGAGCATAGAAAGAAGTCCTTCGCGGTTTGGAAGAGTTGCAAGTGCAAGAATCTCTTCTTTAGATGCGACAGCGCCTTCGATTGCACCACCTTTGATTTCAAGTGCTTCAGCGTTTTTAGAAAAGTCGTTCAAGATTTTCGCTGGTGCGATAACATCTTCATTAGAAAATGCTACTGCAGATGGTCCAACAAATACTGATGCAAGTTCTTCAAGACCAGCTTTTTCAGCTGCACGACGCAAGATTGAGTTTTTAATGACTTTGTACTCAACTTCGCTTCCACGAAGCTCACGACGAAGAACTGTATCTTGCTCAACTGTCAAACCACGAGCGTCTACAACGACGATAGATGCAGCAGCTTTCATTTTTTCAGCTACTACGTCAACTAGTTCCGCTTTTTTAGCAATAATTGCTTCACTCATTAGTGTGTTCACCTCCGTTATTATTTTGCTTGGGGAAATTTTTCAAAAGAAAAACGCGCCCAAACCTAGACACGAAAGTACAATACGCTTCTTTTTACATGATACGTTTTGTCCTCGGTAGGATATTTATGAGTCGAGCTCCCCTACTGTCTTAGGCAGTTTTTTCAAACCGTATATAAGTATAGCATAGTCAAAAAAAGAATGCAAGATTTTTGCAAACTTTTTTTAAACTTTTTTCGTGATTTTTCTTTTAAAGTTCTACTGTTAGGACTTGGCCTTGCTTAACAACCTGTTCTCCAGCGATATAAACATCATCAACGTCACTGGATTTGACTGCATAAACGAGGTGAGACAGCATATTTTCCTGAGGTTGGAGATGAATTTTCCCTTGTGGTTGAATAACGAGAAAATCTGCTTGCTTGCCAACTTCCAGACTTCCTATCTGATTTTCCATTCCTAGGACCTTAGCCCCTTCGATTGTCAGTGCCTTAAGAGCTGTTTCGATTGGACATTGGCTAGCATCTCCACTCTTCATCTTCTGAAGAAGGGCTGCAGTCCTTCCTTCCTCAAACATATCTAGATTGTTGTTGGAGGCAACCGAATCCGTCGCAATTCCGACTGCCACTCCCGCTTTTTGGAGTTGGATGATGGGAGCGATTCCTGAGGCCAGTTTGAGGTTACTGATAGGATTGTGAGCGATAGCCACTTGAGAAGTTGCCAAACGTTCAATTTCTCTCTCGTTTAATTCGACCCCGTGAGCAAAGACAGATGGATGTTCTAAGTAACCCAGTTCTTCTAGAAAAGCGAGGGGGCGTTTGCCGTATCGTTTCAGGATAATTCCTGACTCCTCCTTGGTCTCCGCCACATGGATATGGAGAGGAATATTTAGCTCTTTTGCCATGTCTAAACTCGCTTGTAGCAAGTCTTGATTACAGCTGTAAGGAGAATGAGGGGCTACCATCACCTTGAAATTTGGATTTTTATATCCAATAATTTCCTCAATGATTGCTCGAGTTTTACTTATCGTCTCAGCAGTTGTTTCTGCCTTTGAAGAAAAGAGGGTCGGTGAGAAATAACAACGCATCTTGGAACCTTTCACTGCCTGATAAATCCGTTCAATATCCACACCATTGGGATTATACATATCATTAAAAGTTGTTGTTCCTGACTGGAGCATCTCTGTCAGAGCTTCTTTAACCGCCTTGGTAGTTATGTCGGGAGTAAATCCTGCTTCTGCAGGCCAGATATAGTCATTGAGCCATTCATGGAGATTACTATCATCTCGAATTCCTCTCAATCCGGTCATAGCAGAATGGGTGTGACAATTGACCAAACCAGGCATAATCCAGGCTCCCTGATAGTCTATAATCTGCTCAGCTTGCTCTATAATCTCTGACTGCTCTTGACCAACATAGACGATTTGAGAATCCTTAACGGCTAAGATTCCATCTAGATAAACATGGAAATCTTTGTCACAAGTCACGATATTTACATGCTGAAAGACTTTCATTCTAGGCTCCTTTTCTAAAAGACAATTTATACTCAAATTCAAACCACTTCAGATTCACCTTGCCGTAGATATATGGTTACTGACTTCGTCAGTCTTATCTACAACCTCAAAACAGTGTTTTGAGCTGACTTCGTCAGTCTTATCTACAACCTCAAGGCAGTGCTTTGAGCAACCTACGGCTAGCTTACTAGTTTGCTCTTTGATTTTCATTGAGTATTACAGTGAATAATTTTTCTAGCTATTGTAACAAAAAAGTCACCCGAAGGCAACTTTTTTTGTCCATAAGACTTCAAAGTAGAAAGGATTATTCAGAACTAAAAGCCGCAGCTTGCTTCATTTGGTAATACTTGCCCTTTCTAGCCATGAGGTCATGATGGTTACCATACTCAACAATGTCGCCATCCACCAAGACAAGAATCAAATCCGCATCCTGAATGGTTGACAAGCGGTGGGCAATGATAAAGCTTGTGCGCCCCTTCATGAGTTTGGTAAAGGCATCCTGAACCAGTACTTCTGTCCGTGTATCGATGGAGGAAGTCGCCTCGTCTAAGATAAGAATCTTTGGAATAGCCAGAAAGACTCGGGCTATGGTCAAGAGCTGGGCTTGACCGACAGAAAGAGATTCTCCCGCATTTTCCAACTTGGTATCATAGCCTTGAGGTAACTGTTGGATGAAAAAGTCTGCATTGGCTGCTTTGGCAGCAGCAATCACTTGCTCCCGACTAGCATTAGGATTGCAAAAGGCAATATTGTCATGAATGGTTCCTTGCTTGAGCCAGGTTTCTTGAAGCACCATGCCAAACTGCTGGCGTAAAGAGATACGACTATAGTCATAAATAGATTTCCCATCCAGCAAGATATCTCCCGAGTTAATGGGATAAAAACGCATGAGGAGATTGATAAGGGTTGATTTGCCAGCACCTGTCGGACCAACAATAGCCACCTTGCTACCGGCTGAGATATCGATAGATAAGTCCTTAATCAAAATCTTTTCAGGATTGTAGCCAAAAGAGACATTTCTAAAAGAAATAGCTCCCTTAACTTGGTCACTGGTCAACTCTTCATTACCACTTTCAGCTACCTCAGGACTCTCTAAGACTCCATAAACACGCTCTGCACAAGCGAGAGCACTTTGCAACTCAGCTAGCACTGAAGAAATATCGTTAAAAGGCTTGGTGTACTGTTGAACATAGTTCAAGAAGGTCACTAAACGCCCAATGGTCAAGGTTGAACCCATCATGATACGATAAGCTCCTACTCCAGCTAAAAGTGCGTAAATGAGTGCATTGACAAAGCGAGTCGAAGGATTAACCGTGGAGGAATAAAAGATAGCTGACTGAGAATAGCCTGAGTAGTTGTCATTTGCCTCACGCAGTCTTTGGATAAACTCTTCCTGAGCATTGAAGGACTGGATAATGTTTTGCTGGCTAAGAGATTCTTCAATCAACTGAGTCTGAATTCCCCTTGTCTCTGTTTGCTTTTGGAAGAGATGATAGGAGCGTCTGGCAATAAAGCGTGAGATTATCATAGACAGTGGCGTCAACAGCAAGACCAAAAGAGTCATGAGGAGATGAATTTGAAGCATGGCTAGAATGCTGACTAAAATCATCAAGACACCAATGAAAAATTGGTTAAAAATCATGGTCAAACCAGCTGATAACTGTTCTATATCCGTAGTTACACGACTAACCATCTCTCCACTTCCTTGTCGATCCACAAAGGCAATCGGTAAACGATGGAGCTTATGGATGATTTGCTCTCGCAAGTCTCTGGTATAAGAGAAGATTAGGCGATTATAGAGAAGAGGATTGACCCACTGTACAAGGGCATTTCCTATGACTACCAAGACCATTTGAATGAAAATCTGCCAAAAAACTGGTGAAGAACCAGCCACCAGGACTTGGTCAATGACCTGCCCAATCAAGATAGGTAGGTAGATTGATAAGGCAACCTGGGCAATGGTTCCTAGAAAGGCTAGAAAAAGAAGGAAGGGATGGCTTGCTAAATCTTTTGCCAAACGTTTGAGCGTCTGGTTTGCAGTTCGTTGTCTCATACTAGTCCTCCTTACCATGTTGAGATGCATTGATTTCGTGATAGACTTGACTGGATTTCATCAATTCCTCATGATTGCCGATAGCTAGGAGCTCACCTTTTTCCAAGAGGAGAATCTGGTCTGCCATCTGAAGTGTCGAAGTCCGTTGAGAAATCAAGATTAAACTTGTATTTGGCAGATTTTCTCGAATAGCTTTCAAGAGCTTGGACTCTGTGATGGTATCGAGGGCCGAGGTCGCATCATCTAGGATGAGAAATGGAGCTTGGCGCAGGACTGCTCGGGCAATAGACAAACGTTGTTTTTGCCCGCCTGAGAAATTTCGCCCTCCTGCCTCAACTTGGGCGTCTAAGAGTCCTTCCTTTTCACTGACAAAATCCTTAGTTTGCGCAATCTCCAAGGCCTGCCAGAGTTGCTGGTCAGATAGTTCTTGATTGAAACCCAGCGTCAAGTTGAAACGAATAGTTCCTTTAAAGAGTTCGACTTTTTGAGGTACATAGCAATCCAAGACCGCCACTGTTCCAAATTAAGAGGACTACGTCCATCTCGATAAAGGTTAATGCTTCCCTTGTCTGCTGGATAAAGACCAAGTAAGACTTGCACCAAGCTTGATTTTCCAGAACCCGTTCCCCCAATGATACCAAGGATTTGCCCTTGAGTCATATCAAAGGAAATGTTTCTCAGAGAAGGCTGGGCCGCATCAGGATAGGTAAAGGTTAATTCTTGGACTTGTAAAACCTGATTACGGGTAGCTTGCTTTTCTTCTAATTCTGAATGGATATCTTCTGGCAGTCTCAGCAAAGACTTCCTCAATTCGCTTGGCTGAGATATAAGACTGGTTGAGTGAATTGATCAGCATAGCTAGTTTGACCAATTCCACCAAGATTTGTAAGAGATAGTTGATAAGGGCAATGAGAACACCTTGGCTGAGTAAACCTCCTTGTATAGAAATATAGCCCTGCCAGATGATGACGAGAAGAGTTCCATTAACAATCAGATAGGTCAGAGGTGTTAATAAAGTAGCCCAGAAACCCGTCTTTTCTTGCAAACTGGAATAGACTTGGTTAAGGGTTTGAAAAATTTGTAACTCTCGTTTTTCCTGACCAAAAGCACGAATGACTCGCATGCCTTGTAATTGCTGGCGCGTTTCCTGAACCAGTTGGTCCGTTTTCTTTCTGAGACCACTGTAGAGAGGATTGACCAGTCTAGAGAGTCCTACAATGACAATGGTCAAAATGACAACCATGACCAATAACCAGAGAGTCAACTCAGCTGAGATACGATAGGCCATAAAAATGGCACCAAAAACGATAATAGGTGCTCGCAAAAAGAGGCGCAAGAATTGATTAATACCAGTCTGAATCTGATAGGTGTCCGAAGTCAAGCGAGTCACCAAACTAGAAGTTGTCAGACGATCTCTGCTATTCTTGGGCAAGGAAAGAATATGACGATAGAGATCATCTGTCAGTCCTTTGGCAAATCCAACAGCAGCCTTAGCTGAGTAGAACTGGGCTATTAAGGCCACTACAACACCAATCACTGCAAAAATAAGGAGCAGGCCAATCTGCATCCAGAGGTGCCCTTGATTTTTCTGGGGCAAGGATTGGTCAACAATCCCAGCAATCACCATGGGAACCAAGAGCTCAAACACAGCTTCTAGTAACTTGAACAAGGGTGCTAAAATTGATTCCTTAATGTAGGGTTTGAAGTAAGATAATAGGTGTTTCATAGTTTCCTTCTATTCGTATTCTGGAAATGAAGAAAGTGGGAAGCACCCACCCTCTCTGATTTATTTGCTTAAGTAAGGTAGTAGATAGCCATATCCTGCTTCTTCCATCTCATCCTTGGCCACAAAGCGCAAGGAAGAAGAATTGATACAGTAACGGAGACCACCAAACTCACGCGGTCCATCTGTGAAAACATGACCCAAGTGAGCATTTCCTGACCGAGAACGAACCTCGATTCGCTCCATTCCATGGCTGAGATCCTTGTAATAATGAATCAATTCCTTGGAAATCGGACGGCTAAAACTTGGCCAACCACAACCTGAGGCAAACTTATCCTTGGCAAAAAAGAGTGGCTCACCTGTCGTAATATCTACATAAATCCCTTCTTCAAAGGTTTGGTCATAGGCATTGGTAAATGGAGCCTCTGTAGCAGCTTCTTGGGTAACACGATAGGATTCTTCAGATAAACTGCCCTTTAACACCTCTTGACTAGGCTTTTCATAATTTGCTGCGTCAATCAATGGCTTATCAGCATCGATCACATCGATATGACAGTAACCTGAAGGATTTTTCTTAAGATAGTCTTGATGGTAGTCTTCAGCCAGAATGTAATGACGTAGTTTCTCCACTTCCACTGCAATCTTTCGACCGACCATGCGCTCCTGCTCCTGCACCACTGTGTAGATAGCTGGCAAGTCTGCTTCATCCTGGTAATAAATCCCAGTTCGATATTGGCGACCACGGTCATTCCCTTGTTGATTGACTGATAATGGATCAATAACACGGAAATAATAGAGTAAAATTTCTCTAAGTGACACTGCTTTCTCATCATAAATCACTTGAACCGTTTCTGCATGGTCTGTTTCCTTGAGCAGCTGATAATTGGTCGTTTCGACTTTTCCATTAGCGTAACCCACACTGGTTGCTAGCACTCCAGAAATGCGTGAAAAATATTCCTCTAGGCCCCAAAAACAACCGCCTGCTAGATAAATTTCTGCCATCTTTATTTCTCCTTTATCAAGTTTTTAACTAATACTCTTCGAAAATCTCTTCAAACCACGTCAGCTTCCATCTGCAACCTCAAAACAGTATTTTGAGCAGCCTGCGGCTAGCTTCCTAGTTTGCTCTTTGATTTTCATTGAGTATAAACTTCTTTTCAAAAAAAGGACAGGAAGCCCTCTGGTCGAGAGTTTCCCCATCCTATCTTCTATTCTTTATTTTGCTTCGACACGGACACCTTGGGTATCAACCTTCAAGTCATGAAGTTTTCCTTTGAAGGGTTGCTTTTCCAATTCTGCCTTAATCGTTGGCATCTTGTCATGAGAAGCCAAAACCATAACTGTCGGCCCAGCACCAGAGAGGTAGGTTGCATAGGCACCATTTTCTTTGGCCACTTGCTTAATCGTCGCAAATTCTCTTACCAAGTCCTGACGATAGCGCTCGTGGAAGAGGTCTCCCTCGATTGCTTGCCCAGCAGTCGCCATGTCTCCTGCCAATAAGGCCGCAACCGCCACATTGGCGATAGAACTAGCTGCAACAGCCTCCTTGTAGGACAATTTTTTAGGCAAGACACCACGGCTGTCTCGAGTACGCAATTCATAGTTGGGAATGTAGGCTAGGAAATCACACTCTGGGAAGTCTGCTACGATAGCAGAAACTTGCCCTTCAACAGAGCTTGCAATAACGAGATTACCATAAATGGCTGGAGCCACATTGTCAGGATGTCCTTCAATCTTGGTCGCCAACTGCAATTTTTCATGATCAGACAAGTTGAGCTGACCCAGTTGGTTGGCTAGTTCAATCCCAGCAACAATAACCGAGCTGGAAGAACCCAAACCACGCGCTAAGGGAACATCACTGGTCATTTTCAAACGTCTTGGTTGTAAATCTGGTACAATTTGCAAAGCTATTTTGAGCAAGAGATTGCGCTCGTCATGTGGAATCCATTTGCCAATCTGGTGTTCAATCAGCCACTCATCCCGTTCTTCACAGACCTCTATTTGAAGATACTTGGTTACAGCTACACCGACCGAGTCAAAACCTGGCCCGATATTGGCACTGGTTGCAGGTACAATAATCTTCATCTTATTCTCCTAGCACCTTGAAGGAATTCAAGAGGTCAAATTCTGAAACCTTCTTCAATTCAGCTGAAACATTTTCAAGCTGGGCTTTATTAATCTTGTGTGTGATGATAACGACACGCGCCTTGTCACCATCTTTTCCATCTTGGAGAATTTGCTTGAAGGAAATATCTTGGGCATTAAAGATTTCAGCCAATTTCAAGACCTGACCTTTTGAGTCTGGAGCCAAGATTGAGAAATAATAGTTTGCTTTGACATCTTCAGGATTTGCCAAGACCAAGTCACGGCTATATTCGTTAAAGTCTTTGCCAATTGTTCCATCATTCAAACGGCGAACGATACGGACAATATCAGCTACAACACTTGTTGCAGTTGGTTTTTGACCAGCACCTGGTCCGTAGTACATAGACTCACCAATACCGATAGATTCTACAAAGACAGCATTCATTACGCCATTCACACTGGCAAGTGGATGCGCTTTAGGAAGGAAGGTTGGAGTTACTTCTGCAGCAATACCTGAAGGAGTTTCCTCGATAGAACCAACCAATTTCACTACATAGCCAAGTTCTTGAGCTACAGCTACGTCTTCTAGTGTGATGTTGCGGATTCCCTTGTGGGCTACATCGTCAAAGGCAACCTTCATACCAAAAGCAAATTGGCTCAAAATCACCATCTTGTAGGCTGCATCAATCCCATCTACGTCATTTGTCGGATCGCTTTCTGCAAAACCTAGTCTTTGTGCTTCCGCAAGAGCATCATCGTAAGACCAGCCTTCTTCGACCATCTTGGTCATCATGAAGTTAGAAGTTCCGTTGACTACTCCAAGCACGCGCGTGATTTTATCAGAAGCCAAGGAATTTGCCAAGGTACGAAGAATTGGAATCCCACCAGCTACTGCTGCTTCATAGTAAAGTGCTACCTTATTAGCTTTAGCGATTTCTAACAATTCCGCACCATGGACAGCCAAAAGGTCCTTGTTAGCAGTAACAACGTGTTTTCCAGCCTCCAAGGCACGAGTGATAAAAGTTTTAGCAGGTTCGATACGCCCCATCAATTCCACTACGATCGTAATGTCTTGATCTGACAAAATGTCATCCACATTGGTTACAAAGTTAAAGTCATTCCCTGCTGCAAGCAAGCGATTCTTTTCATCTTCATCCTTGACCAATACCTTAGCAACTTCAATCTCTGAATGTGCTGATTGATTGATTTTTTCTCCATTTTCCTTTAGGAGGAAAGGCACACCACTTGCAACGGTACCAAATCCAAGTAAAGCAATTTTAACTGTCATGTTTGTCTCCTCGAAATTTTCTAATATAGCCATTATAACAGAATTTTATGAAAATTCCTATTATAGTCAATCACTATTTCAGTCTAGAAAAGAAAAAACGAATCAGACGATTCGCTCTTCTTAAAATCTAGAAATAGCTTTCCAGAAAGGATTATCCGATTTTTTGCAGATTGAGCACAGCATCGTGATTCATCAAGACTTGGCCATACTCTTGCAAGACTGAACGACTGATGTCACTATCGTCTGCAAACTCGCGCATACGGGCCAAAAGCCACGCTGGATATGGACTTGGATGATTTTCAATATCCACTAAAATGGTCAAATAATAGCGCTCATTCATCTTGTAGAGTTCAGAAGTTTCCATCTCAAAAGTCACTGTCTTGGCAAAAGCTACCAAGTCAGCCAACTTAGCAAAAGAAAGGATGTAGTAGATGTAAGGCTCTTTCTTGCTTTCAACTTCTTGTTCAGCCTGCTCTTGCTCTTCTTCCTTAGCTTCGACTTGTTCTAGAGATTGAATCGCTTCGATATCATCCTTAGTTTTGTCTGCGATGCTTTTTTCCAAGGTTTTGATAAATTCATCTGGCGACATTTGAGCCAATTCTTCCATATCTGGCAAATCCGATAAGTCTTCAAAATCTAGATTTTGGTCAATCTTTGATTTGGTTACAAAAACATCAACCTTATCAGGTTTTGGAGTCACACGGAAGCTCAACATACCTGTATCCAAAAAGCTATCAGGCATCTCTAACTCATCCAAGATAGCATAAAAGAACTCTTCTGTTTTTTCTTGAGGAACGAGAAAGTCAGCAATCTCCATTCCTCGATCCATCAAATCCTCTAAAGACATCGTGATTTTCAAAGTTGTATCACTAATTTGTTTCATTTTCATTGCTAGTAACCTCATACTTTCAGTTCTATCTATTATACTAGATTTTTACAATTTTATCAAAAGAAGGCTCCTCTGTCGGGATAGATTTTCCCTAGGGTAACTTCTCAAAGTATCTTCCACTTGCCTGACCGAAGTGGAAATTAGTCTAAAACGGATTTTTATGGTGGAATTCAGTGTGAGACGTTTGAGTTAGAAATAAGGCTCACTATGACAAAATATAAACATCTTACCCTTTCAGACCGTAACGATATCCAATTAGGCTTAGAGCGCGGGGAAACCTTCAAAGCTACCTGACAATCCATTCTAAAAGACAAAACTACTGTTTCCAAAGAAGTCAAACGAAACAGACAGTCCGAGAGTCTACATACGATAACCTTCCTTGTCCTCTACTCGACAAAGCTCCCTTTATCTGTAACGGTTGCCCTAAAAGAAGACAGAATTGTGGCTATAAGAAGATTTTATACCTAGCTAAACAAGCTCAAAAACAGTACGAACAAACTATTGATGAAAACTACATTTCTTATTACACCATTGCTTCCAGCATCGTTATGTTGATTGCCAGTGTCTTGAGTGGAACTATCAACATCAGTATTCCACGTCTCGGCTACTATCTCGGTAAGAAAGACTACGAATCTTATAAAAATCTTCTGAATCAAGGTGCTTCCCTCTTTTATTTCCTTATCATTCCAACCAGTATTGGGATTATGGTATTAGGAAACTACGCAGCAGTCATCTACTCTCCTGAAAAATACCTCGAAGCAGGTATTGTGACTAGTGTCTTCGCTTTTCGTACTATCATTTGGGCCATTGAATTAATCCTTGGTAAACAAATTATCTTCATCAACGACCACGAAAATCGTTTAACAGCCTTTTACTTCCTTGGTGGTGGAGCTAATATCCTATTCAACAGTCTCTTGTATTTCAATAATATTTTTGCACCAGAGTACTACATTGCTACTACTATTATTGCAGAAACTGTAGTTGTTCTACTGGAAATTTACTTTATCAAGAAACATAAGTTGCTTGATTTAAAAGAAATCTTTATTACCTTAACACGCTATACTATTGTATCGCTCGGATTTATTCCAATCTACTTAGCGTTTAAATTCCTTTTCCAAATCAACTCTTATACAGTCAACTTCAATATGGTACTCATGGTTCTCGCGACTGTTGCGACTTGCGGTATTTATTATCTCTTGACGCTATTTCTTACCAAAGATAAAACACTCCACTATGAACTCAATCTTGCACTTGCTAATATTAAAAGAAATTAAAATAATCCCCTGCTAATAGACTATTCTACTAGCAGGGGATTTTCTCATTATTCCTTTGATTTCTTGTTGGAAATACTTTGATCTACAATTGAGTCCTCTTTTTGTTTTTCTGAATTAGAAGAGTTCATTTCTTTTTGTTTTTCTTGTTTATCTTCCTTATTCATATTTTCTGATTTATCAGTCAAAGTAGACGTTTCCTGTTTGTTTCTAGATTGATTTGGATTCTTATCAACAGTAACTACTTGTTTCCATACACCTTCTTCATTAACTTTATAACCATCAGGTGTTGTTGCATTCTTCAATAAAGAACCATCAGCTTGGAAATAGTACCAATTACCATCAACCTGTTTCCAGCCAGTTTGCATCTCTCCTGTTGAATCAAAGTAATATTGATCACCATTGACTTTTTGAAGACCAACCAACATGATGCCATCTTCAGGATTTAGATAATACCAGACGCCTTTGTCTTTTATCCAACCAGTTTTCATGGCTCCATTTGATTCAAAGTAACGGTAATGATTATCAAACCATTTCCAGCCAGTCTGCATGGCTCCAGATGCACTAAAGTAATATTGCTTGCCATCTACTTGATTGAGGCCAACCAACATAGTGCCTTCCTTAGCTTCAAGATAATACCACTTATCATGATCTTTTAGCCAACCTGTTTGACCAATTCCTGAATCAGAATAAAAATACCAGTTCTCCTCAAGTTTCTGCCAACCAGTCTGCATGGCTCCACTTGTACTCAAAAAATAACGCAATCCACTAATCGTATGGGCACCAGTCTGCATGATACCTTCTTTGTCCAAATAGTACCATTTTTCATTATCCTTAACCCAGCCAATCTTCATCGCACCAGAACTTGAATAGTAATACCAGTTCTTATCCATTAATTTCCAACCAATTTGCATCGCTCCACTTGTGTTTAGATAGTAACGAATTCCACTGATTTCTTGATTTCCGGTTAACATGATACCATCTTTGTCTAAATAATACCATATATCTTTATCTTTAATCCAGCCAGTTTTCATTGCTCCAGATTCTGTATAATAGTTCCATTTTCCATTGACAGAAACCCAGCCAGTCTGCATCACACCTTCTTGATTAAAGAAATAAGTTGTTCCATTTATAATTTTTTTACTAAGTGAAGGGACTCCATTCTCATCGTAATAATACCATTTTCCTAACACTTTTTTCCAACTAGAAGGTTTACCATTAGATTGAAGGGCACCATTACTAGCAAAGAACATTTTTTTGCCGTTAAACTCGTGCAATCCTGTTAACATTTTTCCTTCTTTATCAAATAAATATTTTTGTCCAGAAATTTCCACTAATTCATTATATTTCCGAGCCCCTGTAGAGGTAATATAGTACCAAAAACCGTCTTTCTTAAACCAACCGGCTTCTTGCATGCCTCCATTGTTGTTTAGGTAATACCAATTTCCATCAAGCTTTTCTCTAGAATCTTTCAAATGCAACCATTTTCCAGCTTGCATTTGTCCTTGTCCATTAAAGAAATAATAAACACCGTCTATTTTTCGCCAACCAATCGTCATTTCTCCATCGAACAAGCGATATTTCCAGTAACCTTCTTCTTTATACCATTTTTCTCTAACCGTCGGTATATCGGGGAAAACTTTCGAAACATCAGTAAACCCTTCTTCATCTATATCAAAAACAGTCGCATCTTTTGTATGACTAAAAGCTTTTACTATTTTTATATTCTTTTCTCGTAGTAGAGTCCTAGTAGATTCACGATTAATATCTGATCCACTTGTCTGAACAACAATACTTGGTAATAAATTATTAATAAAGTTAACTGTATTAGAAATGTTAGCATCATAGTGATGATTCCATTTCATCATGTCTACTTTACCAATTACAGGACCTAACTTATCTTCTGCTCCCTCAGCATTATCCAAGTCTCCACCAAGATAGATTCTCTTACCTGCTACTTTCACAACTGCTACAATTGAGTTAGAATTGTCATCAAATACCCTTTTTAGATTTCCGTTGCTATCATACTCATTTTTATAGTTATACAGCTGAATATCCATGTCACCTAAAGTAAAATGACTATCTTTATCTGAGATATCTTGTATTAATTTTACACCACGTTCAGTAGCAGTCTTTACAGCATTATCGTAATTATAAAGATTGTCCCACAACCTCCATTTTGTTGTAATACGTTCATCAGCGTATCTTTTTAGATAAAATCTATCAACAGGATAATGTTTTAGTACTTCATCAGCAGAACCAATATGATCACTGTGGACATGAGTACCCAAGATAAAATCTAGCTTTTCAACACCAACTTGTTTCAAATGACGGAACAATCGATCCTCTAAAACTTGGTCATTGTCCATGGTTATTCCCCACCTATCTGGATAACGTGGGTTACTTCCATCTGGGAAATCATAATCCTCACCCATATCAATTAAAGCAAAGTGTCCTCTGCTTTCTAATAGAATAGCATCACTCCCTGACTTAGATTTTAAATTAATAAAATGGATTCGATTACCATCCCCTGCGGAAATGGTATCCGCATCGACTGATGATAATTTGGTAGCTATAACTAAAGTGCATATGAGAAAGATAAATAATATTAATTTTCTTTTCTTTAGATTCTTCATTGTATGTCACACTTTCCTTTATCATTTCTATAAAACATAATTTTAACCCATTTTCATATCAAGCTTTGTATATGAATTGCACTGTCCTGATTTTCCAAAATAAACAACCAAAAGATTCGCTCTCTTATAAGCCTGTGCTACTTCTCTATCTTGCGATAAGCTTTAATACTATGACTATACCATTCTTGCATTTCCTTTGATGGTGGTGTCATATAATCCCCATACATCTGGGTTAAAAAGACATCATAATTTTTAGGAATTGGTAACATTCTTCCCTCAAACTCTGTTAAGATTAACTCTTTGAAAGTATTTATTTGGAAAACACCCTTCATTCCCTCTTTATCAACTCCAACCATTCCCTCATATTTCGGCTGTTCTACAACACTATTCTTAACTAACTTATCTATTTTCTTATAGAAGTATCTCGGATTGACAAATCGTAGGGCGTACCAGCTACATAATCTTAGAAAATCTTTTAATTTGCTATCACCGTGAACTGCGCGTGATTTTTTGATATAGGCTAGTTGACGAAGGGCTACATACTTATAACTCTTATCGACAATGCTCAAGTCTGTAAAGCGATCAATTGGAAAGACATCGATAAAGAGACTGGTGTCATGACGCTTGTACTTAACATGGTCTTCGATAACGGTAGAAGTATCTAAAATCGATGCAAAATTATGGAAGTACCAAGAAGAGGTGTCATAAGAAAGAACCTTATAGCGAGGATGATCTTCTTCCTCAATAATCTTCAGTAAACGCTCATAATCTTCACGATAGAGAGAAATATCAATATCATCATCCCATGGAATCATACCTTTGTGGCGGATAGCTCCAAGCATGGTTCCATAACTTAGAAAATAAGGAATATCATGTTTCTTACAAGTTTCATCAATATAGTCTAGCAGGGCTAGTTGAATTTCTTTAATTTCTTCTTTTTCTAAATACTGCATCCTAATCCTCCAATTTATAAGCGTGAAATTCATGACTGTAGAAGCGTTTTTCTTCTGGTGGTAGGGTCATATAATCTCCATAAAATTGTGTCAAAATAGTATCAAATTTTTCAGGTGCTGGAAGGCTTAAATTTTCAAAGGGTAAATCAATTGTTTTATCAAAGGTAGCACTTGGAAAGACTTCTTTTTCCTTAAATTTAGAAGGGATAAAAGCCATATACTGCCCATTATCACGACTATATTTTTGAATTTCTTTCTCGATTTTATGTGCGAAATAACGAGGAGAAACCGGTCTAAGGAGAAACCAGAAGGCTGTTCGTATACAATCTTTTAAAAGGCTATCCTTATAGACAATATTTTTGTGTTTACTGAAAGATAGAAGTTTGAAGCTTTCCAGCTTATAACAAATATCAATGACCTTAGGGTCATCAAAGCGATCCATAGGGAAAATGTCGATAAAAACACCTGACTCATAGGTTTTTGTATTCCGAGTATCAATAATTTTAGTCGTACTGTCTATTATTTTGATAAAGTTGTTAAAGTAGTTCTTATCAGTTTCTAAGGAAAGGAGATTATATTTGCTTTTTTCCTTTTGAAAAATGTTTATAAATCGTTGGTAGTCTTCTCGAGGCATGGACAGATCAATATCGTCGTCCCAAGGAATAAAGCCTTGATGACGAACTGCCCCAATCAGAGTCCCGTAGTTAATAATATAGTTGATATTGTGCTTTTTACAGAGAGTATCAATATAATCCAAAATTTCTAATTCAATTTGTTTGGCATCTTCAATGGTTAGTTGTTTCATTCTAAACTCCTATGATCTTTTGAATTTATTTTTTAAGGCTAGGGCATGGTTTAAAAATTCATAGAAAATGCTATCTTTTGTGAAGACAAGTAGACCAATATAAGAGATGGCTGATAGCAAGACAATTAAACCAGTATTAATTAAAAATGGCATATTAATGACATATCCACAGGATACAAGAAATTAATCAGGAAATAAATTCCTACAAAGGAAAGTGAAAAGATCGAGTATCGAACAGTATAGCTAAAGATATGTCCCAAGTGAATAAGTTGTTTTCTATGGATGAAAATGAAATAGAAAACAAGTAGAGAGGCCTCTGATAGCATAGTTGTCAGTAAGTAGTATTCAGGAGCCACGATATGGTTGAAAAAGAGGAGACTATTTAAGCCCAAATTGAGTAATCCTGCAAAGACTGTATAGACTGTGATACGTTTTTCATAGCCATTTGTAAAGAGAATTTGGGAACCAAGAATGGTATCTAAAGCCAGGATAATCGTACGAAAAGCGAAGAGAGAGGTTAAGATACCACCTCCGATATATTTTTCACTACCGTAAAGTAGGATGGCATTTGGTCCTAAAACCATGAGTCCAAAACTCAGTGGAATGATAAAGAAGTTAAAGATTCGACTTCCTCTGTTTACAAGTGCGACATAGGCTTCCTTATCGCCTTTTCCTAGATAGTAACTGAGACGAGGCACACTCACTCCGATAGCTCCTGTTACAACACCAGCTATAACGGTAACAATTCGTTGAGCAATGGTATAGTAACTAACATTGACATCAATCCCTGTTTTAACGAGGAAGAGACGATCTAAAAAGGTGAAGAGCATATTTGCATTGGCAAAGACCAACATGGCTGTTAGAGGGAGAAAGAGCGGTTTAAAATCACTTATGTGAATCTTAACAAGTTTAATGTCTCTTTTAATCCAAAAATAACTAATCAGATAGTTAATCAGCGTCGATAAACTCATCACGAGTGTGTAGACAACAATATCGTGGTCATTTTTGACAAACAGGAAAATAGAGACTAGCATCAGGATACGGATGAAGGCAGTCTTGTAAAAGAGAAAACTGTAATTTTCCAGAGCTTCATTGACCCACTCGATTGAAAAAATCTGGGCAATGAGTTGAATTCCCATAATAAGGTAAACCTTTTTGACGATTGGATTATCTGTAAAGAAGAGAGGATAGACTAGGATATAGACAGCGGTGGTCAAAATCGTACAAGCTATGCACAAATAAAAAAGACTAGAGAAGGTTCTATTCAGATCTTTTTTGTTATCCTTGACATTACTAATGGCCCGTAAACCGTAGTTATAGACCCCATAAGTTGCAAAGGGTAAGAAAAATGACAAAATTGTGTCGACTGAATTGAAGTAACCATAGTCAGTTCGGTCCAAGACACGCGCGACGTAGGTACCAGTTAAGATGGGAAAAATAATATTCAAGACACGAATTCCCATGTAGGATAGAGCATTTAATTTTATACTTTTCATTCAATTTACCTCGTTTTTCATTATATCATAAAGTTAGTTAAAATAACTCTTTTGTTTTCAACAACTAGTCTTTAATTATTTTAAAAAATTTTTAGGAAATCAAATCCTCAAAAGTTTAAGATTAAAAACTAACTTTTTGAGGATTTCAAATAAAATTTATCGAACTTTAACTAAGGACAAATATATCGTTAAAAAAGCAAAGAACTCCAATTGGGATTGAAAATACAAAAATTATTAAGTCTTAATTATTTAGTTACAGTTCGATAATTATAATAAGATTGAAAGTTTATGATTTATATCTTTCATAGAAGTCTTTTCAATTAACTTTTAAGTAATCTTTGAATTGAGAATCTAACGGATTTGTTGATATTCTTTACTAGAGGACTCTCAGTGACTACCATCTTCTAACAAGACAACAAAATAGACTCCATAATATCTATAGGGAAGGTACCCACTACAAATATTATGGAGCCTCAAAATCGACTCTTCGCCAACTTTAGAGACACGATGTATCAGGATGCTTATAATTTAAAGGTTGCTACACCGAGGATAGAGCGATTTAAGTTTCGAAGAATTTGAAGACTTTGTTCAAATTTCTTATAACGAGTCACTCCATATTCTTCAATAAGAAGGACTGCATCTCTTTCTAAAAGAGATGGTACATCTTGTAAATCTACAAAATGCATTCCTTTCAAAGTCTCTTGATTTTGTTTTAATTTATCTAGAATAGCTTTATTTGTGCTAACAATAGTCAATTCTTGTCCAGAATTTTTGTATGATAGAATATCTGCTAGATTAGCAATTGTTGTAATCTCTGTTACAAAATCAATTTGATACTGAGAAAAATCACCTGCTCTATTGATTGTTGGATTAAATAGATAAATCAATACATTTCCCATCACAACCAAAATCACACAAGCTACTCCAATAACAGCTAAACGAAGAATCAGATTCTTGACATTTAATCCAAGCGCTGTCTCACCGTTTGCGTTCAATTCTTTAGAGTTGATGGTTTCCAATTTTTCAATTTTCACGTTTACATAAGTATTTTTAAATTTATCAACCAGTGCATCAATCTTTTTCTCTAACAAGTCATTGGCGTCTTTACTTGGTGTCAAAATTTTCACACTAACCCCTGCATCGTCAATCATAGAATAGACGGTCAATTTTTTCCACCAATAGTCGCTTGTAGAATTTTTCAAGGTTGACTCTGTCGTATCCAATTCACTGGCAATTTTTTTCAACTTACTCGGTTCTACATCATTGAAAAGATAAGCTCCATTTAAATTCCCTTCAATTAATTTCCCATAAAAATCACTATACCCACCAATTTGATGATTCAAAATCGTTTTGGCTGAATCTTCCGGAGGTGTAATTTTATAGCTGATATAAGTTGAATAACTTGTTGTGTCTTTGACAGTATTTTTATTCTTAACTGCTTTAATTGTAAATGGTACAGCAATGATAGCAAATAAAGCGATGAGAGCTAGAATATTTGCTTTTCGTTTTTTGTATAGATTTGCAAACAAATCAGCTACTGAATAATGTTCAAACATGATTTTTTTCTCCTTTGTGTAGTAGATACTGGTTTTCTTTTGTAAGCATTTTCGCTACGAATATAATCACAAGAACAATTCCCCAGAATTGCATTGTAAATAAATTGAAGAAACTTTCTGAAAAGCTACTTCTTGGCATAAAGAATAGATTATTCAAGATGAGTAGGGACAAGGCAAATAGGATTGTTCTTGAACGATAGGCTACTTGCAGCATGGCTATGAATAACATACCTAGCAAGAGACTAAGTAGAAAGACTCCTATCATACCATAGTCGGTATACAACTCCATAATATAGCTACTTCCGATACCATGTCCTTTCAAGTATTCCTTGTTCAAGACAAGATAGGATAGATTGTGGGCATAACTATTACTATCAATAGCCAATTCCACACTGTTGGTTGTATGTTCAAAGGCTTTTCCTCCGAAAATGGCCCCTAAACTTCCCCTTGCAAAATAATCAATAACAGGACCAAAAGTAAAATTGCGTAAATCTCGGTAAGGGAGGCTACTGTTAAATAGAAAGCCTCGAGCCAAAACACCAAAACTGGTTCCTTGTTTATAGATAAAGTCAAGCAGGATATCCCAGAAACCTGTATGGGAAACCTGGACATTATCCCGTACATAATTGAGTATTCCCATCGCTAACATGAGAATAGGAGAACCTACAAAAATCGCTAACTTTTCTTTAAATCCAATCCATTTTCCCTTTTCTGTTTGCTCCCGCATAAAGTAATAAACAAAAGCAAATAGAATACTTAAAATAAAGGGATTGCGTGTCCCGATTGCCAAATGAATGGTATTGGCTGCAATAAAGGAGACAAGCACTGCTGTTGCCTGCAATTTCTTTGGCTTAGTTGCCAAATACATACACATTGCATAGACTGTAAATGTTGATAAGATATAGGTAAAATAAGGCAGTTTACTTTCGAAATTTGCATAGTAGGCATAGTAGGACGTCTGCGAGCGATACAAGAGCCGTTCAAATAACCGAAGTAGATAGAATGGATAGGTTAGAAGAAAAACTCCTAGCGATACAAAGCGCAACCGCTTGATGTAAACCTCTTTTAGAGAACTTCCTATTGTCGGTACTTGTATTTTCTTTCTAGCTATAAAATAGCGAGCTAGGAGCCCCCCTGTGGTCAATCCCAATATCGAAACCATGACGACTATAAAGGCAAAACGATATGCTATGGGATGATAGGTATCTAAAGCACCATCCCTAAAGTAATCAATGGTCGGCCTTGATACTAGAAATACAAAAATAGTTAAAAAGAAAATAAAATGGATTAAGTAATACTTGATATCATTCCAACAAGCAATTGAGCTACTAACCAGTAGGAACAATAAAGTAGAAAGCAAGCTAACATTGTTATTATTAAATAGATACACAATTCCACTTACTAGCGTCAAGGCATAACTGACTATGGTCAAACTAAATAATAATCGTTTTCCATCAATCATTTACTCACCCCCGTTCTAATGTAATTTTTTAGATTTTTCAATATTTTTCAGTAATAAGAATCGGTATAAGGAAATATTTATGAATAGAGCCAAAGCACTAATTCTTCTTCCCTTGCGGAAAATTGGATTCCTAAAAATAGCAAAGGCATGGCCTTTTAAGAAACAGTGAATTTTGGAAAAGGCTTCAAACTGTTTATATTGGTGATCCAACAACATTTTATCAAAAACAACAAAATAAGCATGAGATAGTCTAAAAAACGCTTCAGTTTTTAATTCTGGATAACATGAAATTACATAGTCATAGAACAATTGATATACATCTATACAAGTAAGGTCTTTCTCGGAAAAAGATTTTGTTGTAGAACTTGCCCCTCTATGAAAATAATAATAATAGGGTTTCGTATTAACCACATATTTTTTAGCCAACTTTATTAAATCAAAATGATAATATGCATCTTCATAAATCAATCCTTTCGGAAAAGATAACTGTCTAGCAATATCAGTTTTTATTAACTTGTTACAGATACTACCCGGTATTTTTTCACCTATAAGATATTCTTTCAAAAATACTTTAGAATCACAGACAAAATAGTCATTCTGATTGGCTGACTGTGGTCTCTCATCATTAGCATAGACATTCATGACACCACAGCTAGAAACATCCGCATCTTCTTGAATTAATTGCTCATATAAACTCTGAATCATTTCTGGATGGATATAATCATCTGAGTCAATAAAAATTAAATATTTACCTTTGGCACGACTCTGACCATAATTTCGTGCTTGCGATTGCCCTTCATTATTCCTGTGGTATACTTTTATACGATTATCAACTAAAGAAAATCTATCGGCAATGACTCCACTATCATCCGTTGAACCGTCATCAACCAGAATGATTTCCAGATTTTGATATGTCTGCTTCTGAATGGAAGCTATCGATTTTTCTAGGTACTGTGCCACATTATAGACTGGCACAATGACACTAATTAATGCAGTTTCCATGCTACTCCTCTAATAGTTTTTCTACTTGTTCGATTTGTTTGGCAATTGTAAATTGCTGAATGAATTGGCTAGCCTCATTGACATCGAAGTTTGAGGCAGAAGTCATGTAGTCAATAATTGCCTGAGCCGCCTCTTGGTTGCCCCCAATGATTTGTCCAAAACTTCCTTCTTGGGATAATTCCTCAGCCCCTCCGACATCCGTAGAGACAAAAGGAAGTCCCAGACTCAAGGCCTCCACATACACTCCAGGAAAACCTTCTTGTTTAGACATAGACAAGAGAACTTTCATCTGAGACAAATACTGGTATGGATTTTTTGATAACCAAGGAAATGTACATAGTCTTCAAGCTCATATTCTTTGACGCGTTTTTTCAGTTCCTCTTCCATATCCCCAGCCCGATAAAATAGAGATGATAGTTTTTTCCCTCTTGGTGTAATAATCGTATCACTTCCACCACACGGTCAGATCCCTTATTTTCCTCAATCCGTCCGATAGTACAGATACTTTGAGGCGCAATCTCGATATCGATCTTCTCTTGAGATTTTTCTAAAATTGTTTTAAAATCATATCCATTGTAGACCGTCTGTAATTTCGAAGCATAATCTGGATAAACTTCCTTGATAGAATTACTGGTCTTTTTTGAAATCCCTACAATGGTATCCGCAGCATCCAACTGGCGTCTATGTGATTCTCTTTTGGAGCTATCCTTAAGAAATTCTTCGATACTTCCATGAATCCAAGAAATTTTCCTGACTTCTTTTCTTTTAGAGAACAAAAGTGGAGGATTCATAATAGTAAAAGAAACTTCAACATCATAGTCATCTTTCACCAGTAAGCGACGTGTCAACCTTGGAAAATAAATTCTCATTCTCCACAAAAGAGCTCGAATCCATCTGGCTTGGCGGTAATCCTGAAGAGATCTTAAAATTCGTACATGTTTAGGAACAGATTCATATCCCTTATCAAAGTGCTCCATTTCAAGAATATCAATATCATACTTTTCTGGATCTAGATTTGAAACAATGGTAGATAGAATCTTCTCTGCGCCACCCCCGAGAGAAAAAGACCACATAAAAAATAATATTTTTTTCTTAGCCACCATATTCTCCCTTATATTCTGTATAAGACTTATCCATATCAGCGATGACAGCATCATGATGTGGTAACTGCTTGTCTGCTGGTGGAGGTGTCATATAATCACCAAAAGCAGTGCTGAGATAGGCATCATAGCCAACTGGAACAGGCATCTCTGTCTCTTCAAATGGCAAGAAAAGATTATCCTCAAAAGATTCGATTAGGTACTTGTTTCTCATGTAACCAGGACCCGAGCATAATTCTGTGATTCCATCGCTCTCAGCTAGACTGTACTTGGTCATTTCTTTTTCAGCTTTTTTCCAAATGCGATAACGAAGAGATTTTGGCGTCAAACCGAGTAAAATGCGACTCCCCCATTTCATAAGTGCGCCATGTTTTTCTGGAATAGTTTGCGCACAAAAGAGTGAATAAATCAAGGCCCAACGAACCTGTTTTTTCCGCTCAGCTGGATTTTTCGGATAATAATCCAAAGGTAACACATCTAAGGCCAAACCATGTGGCAAATCCAAATCCTGCTGATAAGGTTTGATACAGGTCGTTTCCTTATCACGAATGGTAATAAAAAGATTGCGGTCGACAAAATCATTGTTACTCTTTGACAAGAAATAACGCTCATCTGCATAACAAGGCCATAATTCTGCCAATTTTTCATAATCCTTACGGGGCATAAAAAAATCTAGATCATCATCCCAAGGAATGAAACCTTTGTTTCGAAGGGCACCAATAGCACCTCCACCACAAAGATAACAAAGCAGATCATGTTCTTTACAAAATGCGACGAAATATTCAGCCATTTCCAGACTACGAGCCTGAATCGCTTTCAAATCACTCATGTCTCTCCTCTTCTGTTCAATAACGAGTTATATCGTTTTATTATACCATAAAAAAGCCTTAAAAATCCATCAAACACTAAGAAAAATCAAAGTTCAAACCACTATTTTACTGGTGATTCGAACCTTGATTTTTTCTGTCTTGTCTTATCTTATCTCATCCTCATCTGAGATAATTTAGTTTGATATTTATTTTGGTCTACTAAGAGTGCCTGTCCTCCATAAACATCGTAATCATCGACCCAATCACCCAGTTCTGGAACTGTTAATCTCTCAATGCCATTTTGCGCTCCATCTAGGAAGGATAAACCATTTGTCAATAAGAAACTATAGGGAACATTCGTAGAGGTCATCCCAAAGACCTTACCAAGTGCTTCTGATCCAGTAAAGAGTTTAGTTGGATCCTTGAGCTGTTGCAAAACAGTTGTCAACACTTGCTGTTGTCTCTTGGTACGACCGTAATCACCTTCATCATCATCACGGAAGCGAGCATAATTTAGCAAGGTTGAACCGTCCATCTGCTGTTTCCCAACTTTGATAGTCTGGGTTGGTGACTCTGTTTCCGTAGCATGTAAATCATCTCCGACCGTAGCTTCGGTTAAAGGTTGACCTTCTAAGGTTGAGAATTTGGCATCAATCGTCACCCCATCAGGGAAGAGAGTGTCAATAGCGGTTGCGAAGGCCTGAAAATCAACCAAGGCATAGTACTTAATGTCCAAGTCAAAATTATCTTTCAATACTTGGCGAACCATTTCTGCCCCTTTTTGGCCTTCTTGTTCCCCTAGTTCATAGGCTACATTTAACTTGTTATCTGTTTGTTTCTTCCCATTGATAATCTTACTATATCCATCAATATAAACTAAGTTATCACGCATGAAGCTGACCAGCTTAATTTTCTTATCTGAGCCACCAACATTTAGTACCATAATAGAGTCCGTTCTCGTCTCAGCACTATTTTGGCCAATCCGTCCATCTGTTCCCATGATAAGAATATTGGTTCCGTCTTTTGCATCTTGCCCATTGAACACTTCCACTTGAGCTGCTTTTGCATTAGCAGGTTTATCAGGAGTAGTGGCATTTTGATATCCTCTTAAAAACATAAAAATTATTCCAAAGGCTACACATGCCAAAACTGCAAGTAATCCAACAAGAATACGACCTAAACGTAGTTTTCGTTTCTTTTTCTTTACTTTTGGAATAGGAGCTAGTTTTTGAGATTTTTTAGAACGACTACGATTGCTATAAGAGGGGAGCGGAAAATTAGAAACTGAATCTTCCACTACCTTCTGGACTTTCAGGGAATCTTCGGGAATATCTTTACTTCTACTTCTACTATGTATCTTAGCTTGAAGATAATCAAATTCCTTTTTTTCTTTCTCATTTAAATAATATATATTCTTAAAGAGATAGTCATAACGCAACTGCTCGTGATGGTTTAAAGGATTTTCTTTACTCATCTTCTCTCCTTTCCATGGTCTGATATTGGATAAATAGGATAGGCGCCCAGTACTTTATGCTGGATTCCAATCGCTTCTAATTCTTTTTGGGCAAAGTGGACCAAGTCCTTATCAGCATAGTCCACATCGATAATGAAAAAGTATTCGCCCAGTGCTGTCTTGAGTGGCCGACTTTCAATTTTTGTCAGGTCAATTCCTCTCCAAGCAAAGGTCGATAGGGCCTTATAAAGTGCACCTGGAAGATTGTCTGGTAAAGTCAAGGCCAAACTCATTTTCTCAGTTTGTGATTTCAAGGGAATAAAAGGTATTTCAGCTCCCAAAACCCAGAAACGGGTAAAATTGGCTTCCATTTCCTGAATATCCTCGGCAATCAGTTCTAAGCCATATTCTTCGGCAGAACTTCTTGGTGCAATGGCTGCATAAGGCTGGTCTGGATGTTCGGAAATAAAACGGGCTGCATAAGCTGTACTAGCTGTTACCTCGATTTGGGCCTCTGGATATTGTTCATCTATGAATTTCTTTCCTTGAGCCAAAGCTTGTGGATGAGAAAAAATCTTTTCAATCTTAGTATGGCCTGGAACCACCATCAACTGCTGATGAATAGGCTGAACGATTTCTGCAACTGCTTGAATGCGAGCCTGATGAAAAAGGTAGTCCAAGGTTTCATGAACACTACCCTCTATAGAATTTTCAACTGGCACCACAGAATAGTCCACCAATCCTTGCTCATAGGCCTTGATGACATCTGTAATATTGGCAAAGGCCTGCAATTCCTCATGAGGAAAAGCTGTCTGCACAACGTGGTGTGAAAATGATCCCTTGGGACCTAGGTAAGCAATTTTCATCTCAGTTCCTCTATAATTTCCTCTGGGCTTAACTTGGTCACATCCAAAATCCGACTAGCCACTTCCTCATACCAAGCCTGTCTTTCTTGAAAAATAGCTGCAAGTTCTTCCTTGCTATTATTTAGAAAAAGCGGGCGCTGATTGTCCTTATCAGCTGCTATGCGTTGGTAGAGGGTTTCAAAATCAGCTTTCAGGTAGATATTATCAGAATTTGTCTTTAGTAAGTCACGATTTCGCTGAGAAATAACCACTCCTCCACCAGTTGACACAACTTTGTCTCTTTGTAGTAACTCAGCTAGGATTTCTGACTCTACCTGACGAAAGGCCACTTCGCCCTTTTCAGCGAAAAAATTCGCAATGGACATACCTAGGCGCTTCTCAATCAGAGCATCCATATCAAGGTAATTAGGGTCTAAGCCTCTTGCAATAGTCGATTTACCAGCCCCCATAAATCCTAGTAATACCTTAGCCATGAATCAAGCTCTCCAAATCATCAAAGAAGCTAGGATAGCTGGTATTGATAGCTTCTGCACGGTCAAGATCCACTTCTCCATCAGCAACCAAGAGGGCCGCGATAGCCGTCATCATGCCGATACGATGGTCTCCAAAAGTATTGACTCTAGCACCGTGAAGGGCTGATTTTCCTTTGATAATCATTCCATCTGCCGTCGGAGTAATATCTGCTCCCATACTATTTAAAGCGTCTGCCACAACCTGAATGCGGTCTGTTTCTTTGACTTTAAGTTCCTCAGCATCCTTAATAACTGTTACACCTTGAGCTTGGGTCGCAAGTAGAGCGATAACTGGCAATTCATCAATCAAGCGTGGGATCAAAGCACCACCAATCTCTGTTCCTTTCAAGTCAGAAGACTCAACAGTCAAGGTAGCAGATTTAGCGACTGGGTCAATTTCAGTTATTTCTAGTTTCCCACCCATGGCACGAATGACATCAATAATACCAGTACGCGTTTCGTTAATACCAACATTCTTCAGCACTACACGAGAATTTGGAACAATCAAACCTGCGACCAACCAAAAGGCTGCACTGGAAATATCTCCTGGAACAACCACCTTTTGTCCTGACAATTTTTGTGGCCCGTGGACTGTGATTTTTTTGCCCTCCACACTTAAATGACCACCAAATTGTTGCAACATATCTTCAGTATGATTACGGGTGCACTCTTTTTCGATAATAACAGACTCCCCCTGAGACTGCCAAGGCCGCAAACATCAAGGCTGACTTAACCTGGCAGATGCAATTGGCAACTCATACTGAATAGGTCTTAGGTTTTTCGTCCCTTTTAAATGAAGGGGAGGCAGGTCTCGCTCAGTTTGCCCTGAAATACTAACGCCCATTTTTTTCAGTGGAAGGGTCACACGGTCCATAGGACGTTTGGAAAGACTGTCATCGCCAAACATCTCTACTTCAAAATCTGCACCTGCAAGGACACCTGAAATCAGACGAATCGAGGTTCCAGAATTTCCCATATCAAGGGCATTTTGCGGAGCTTTTAGGCCGTCCATACCGACACCTTGAATGGTAATAACCTCATCTTTATCCTCAATCTCAACACCAAGGTCACGAAAGACTTGCATGGTCGAAAGGACGTCTTCGCCACGTAATATATCATAAACCTTGGTCTCGCCCTCAGCCAAACTTCCAAAGATAATGGAACGATGGCTAATAGACTTGTCACCTGGAACGCGGATACTGCCATGTAAGTGGCTAATGTTTGTTTTTAGTTTCATACTAGACCTCATACTTGCAATACTTTTACCTATTTTATCATAAAAAGCCAGAAATTCCTTAAAAATTCCTGACTTTATGATAGTTATTTTCTTATTTTAGCAATTCTGAAACTGGTTCAAAAACAATTTTTTCAATGTCAGAAAGGTAAATGGCCAATTGTTGTTGCTTGCTAAAGAATTCTGACAAGAGGCTGTTCCCCTGAATCTGCTTACCAAAGCCTTCCATTTTAGCTTGGAAGGAAGCATCTGGCATTTGACCTGTCTGTGCCAGTCTTTGAATTTCCTCTTGGAAGGAAACATATTCTGTAAAAATTTTGCTTGCCTCAGCATCTGCTGCAATCGCATCTTTAGCTGTTTTAACAGCCTTGTATTCTGGTAATTCGCGTAGACCGCGACTGAGTTCATTTGCACTATCGTAAATATTTGACATATTTTTCTCCTTATTTGATAACGACTGTGTAATCGGTGTTTTCTGTTATTAGATGCTCAGCTCGTTCCAAGTCTTGAGCATTCTTAAATGAAATTTGTAGAATCCCGTGAATATCTTCACGGTTTTCCTCATTGATGTGAATATTGACCAAGGAAGTTCCTCGTAGCAATTCCAAAATCCGCAGGATGACGTTTTCTTCATCGGGAACATCGATATAGAGGTCATAAGAGCTGTCCACACCACCACGCTTATGGATTTCCATGGCCTGACGTTGCTCACGCGCTTGGTTGAAAAAGTTCCAGATTTGGTTTTCATCACCCTTACTGATAGCTTGTCCAATCTCGTCCAAACGCTCCTTGAAATCCTCAATTCTATCTAAAATTGTTTCACGATTGGACAAGAGAATGGAAGTCCACATACCTGGCTCGCTTTCCGCAATTCGGGTCATATCTCGAAAACCACCGGCCGCAAAACGCCTTGCCATCTCATGTTCTTGAGCATAGATCGCGGTCTGTTCCATGAGACTAGAAGCCAGAATATGAGGAAAATGGCTAATCTGAGAAGTGACTCGATCGTGCTCCTTGGCATCAATCTCGATAAAACGAGCATGAAGACCTGAAAGTAAGTCCTTCATTTCCTCAAGTGTGCCAGGACTTGTCAGCCTCGAAGGTGTAAAGATATAATAGGCATTTTCAAAAAGATTGACATCCGCAGAAGCAGCCCCTGTCTTGTGACTACCAGCCATAGGATGGGCTCCTACAAAACGAATCGACTTACCATCCAAATAGTTCTCCGCTGCATCTACAATGGCTGACTTGGTCGAACCAGCATCTGAAATAATGACACCTTCTTTCAAGTTCAAGTTGGCCAACTCCTTAATAAAGGAAATGGTTTGCTTTATTGGCAAGCTGAGAATGATGATATCTGCCAAAGGAGCAAAACTAGCAAAATCATCCGTTGCACGGTCAATCATGCCTTCTTTCAAGGCGATATCTCTCGAAGCTTGACTGCGATTATAACCTAAAATTTCATAATCTGGATGATCGCGTTTGATACCAAGTGCCATCGAGGCACCGATCAAACCAAGACCTGCGATATAGACTGTTTTTGCCATAGGAACTCCTTAATAGTTCTTTGTATAGTCTCGGTGTTTGGCCACTGCTTCTTTTAATTCCTCTAGATTGTCTGATGAGAATTTTTCAAGGATTTCTTGTGCCAGAACCGTTGCCACAACAGCTTCCATAACTACACCTGCAGCTGGAAGAGCGGTCGGATCACTTCTTTCAACAGTTGCCTTGTAAGGTTCGTGGGTTTCGATATCCACACTCATGAGTGGTTTGTAGAGAGTAGGAATGGGCTTCATCACGCCTCGAACAACGATAGATTGCCCATTGGTCATACCACCTTCAAAGCCACCTAGATTATTGGTACGGCGGGTATAACCGTCTTCTTTAGACCAGAGAATTTCATCCATGACTTGGCTGCCTTTACGATAACCAGCTTCAAAGCCAAGACCAAATTCCACCCCTTTAAAGGCATTGATAGAGACAACAGCTTGGGCCAATCTTGCATCCA
The DNA here is from genome assembly GCA_000385835.1 of Streptococcus mitis 13/39. GTDB lineage: Bacteria > Bacillota > Bacilli > Lactobacillales > Streptococcaceae > Streptococcus > Streptococcus mitis_AI. Next base: position 47,070 of record AQTU01000002.1, read on the forward strand.
ATTTTCTGTCCCATTGGACATAGGAACCAAGACCAACTGGAACACCTCCAACGACTGTCTCCACAACCCCACCGATGGTATCACCGTCACGTTTGATTTGGTCAATATAATCCTTGATTTCCTGTTCTCTTTCTTGGTTGACAATAGAAACTTCAGACTGGGCAGCTCTTTCCTTAATCTCAGCAACTGTGAGATCTTCAGGAACATCGATTTCCTTGCCACCAAAGACTACAACATGGTTGGCAATCTCCATATCCAGCTCAGCCAAGAGGCGTTTGGCTACTGCCCCAACTGCCACCCGCATGGTGGTTTCACGGGCAGATGAACGCTCCAAAGAATTTCTCAAATCGTCAAAACGGTACTTGATGCCCCCAACCAAGTCGGCATGACCTGGCCGAGGATGAGTGATTTTCCGTTTGCTTTTAAGTCGCTCTTCAATGTCTTCCGCAGACATGATATCCAACCATTTTTGGTGATCCTTATTGATGACATCCATGGTAATGGGAGCCCCTGTCGTCTTCCCATGGCGAACACCCGAAGTAAAGACAACCTGGTCACTCTCAATCTTCATACGGCCACCGCGGCCGTATCCACCCTGACGGCGTTTAAGGTCGCCATTGATATCATCAGCTGTCAAAGGAAGTCCAGCTGGAATTCCTTCAATGATAGCCGTCAGACGGGGACCGTGTGATTCTCCTGCAGTTAAATATCTCATACACTCTCCTTATTTTACCAAGTAGTCTTTCATCTCTTCCAGAGAAACTGAGTGGATAGTCGCTGAACCGAGCTCTGGCACCAAGACCAATTTCAAGGTATTGCCACGCGCTTTCTTATCATGAGTCAAAGCCTGATAAAGCTTATCAACATCCCAGTTTTCATAGTCAACAGGTAGTCCAAATTTCTGACACATAGCTGTAATAGACTGGGTTATCCCTTCTGGCATAAGGCCTTTTTCCTCAGCAACCTTGGAAATCTGTACCATTCCCATGGCCACAGCTTCTCCATGCATGACTTTTCCATAACCGGCCGTTGCTTCAATGGCATGACCAATAGTGTGGCCAAAATTGAGGTAAAGGCGAACACCATTGTCCAACTCATCCTCAACCACCATCTTGCGCTTAACCTGGCAAGAATGTTCAATCAAGGTCTCTGCATATTCCAGTATGCTCTCTACAGAACCATCTAGCTCCGTCAAGAGGGCCCAAAGTTCTGGATCCTCAATCAAGCCATACTTGATGACCTCACCCATCCCTTCAATCAACTCTCTCTTTCCAAGTGTTTCAAGGACAAGCGGATCAATCAAAACCCCATCTGGTTGGGCAAAGGTTCCCACCATATTTTTAGCAAATGGAGTGTTGACACCTGTCTTTCCGCCGATAGAAGAATCCACCTGAGCTGTCAAACTAGTCGGAATCTGAACAAAGTGAATGCCCCGCATATAGGTAGAGGCCACAAAACCAGCCAGGTCTCCAACGACACCGCCACCAAGAGCCACGATTCCATCGCTACGAGTCAACCCCTGCTTAACTAGAAATTCATAGACTTTCTGGACAGTGGTTAAATTCTTTCTTTCTTCCCCTTCCAAAAAGTCAAATACCGCTACCTGAAAACCAGCATCTTCTAGGCTGAGCTTGACCTTCTCTGCATAAAGAGAAGCTACATGGTTATCTGTCACAATGACTACCTTTTGTGGTTGCCAGAGTTCTCGCAACCATTGACCTGCCTGAGCCAGACAGCCTTTTTCAATCTGAATATCATAAGGATGATGAGGAATATCGATTCTGATTTTCATAGGAGAATCTCCCTTTCTTTATTGGTATTTTTCTGTTAAGGACTGCCAAATCTCTTCTGTTGGCATTTCCTTTCCTGTCCACAGTTGAAAAGCTTCTGCAGCTTGATAGAGCAACATTCCCAGACCATTGACCACTGGATTCCCCTGACTTCTGGCCCATTTCAAAAATGGTGTTTCAAAAGGTTGGTAAATGATATCAGCTACTAAAAGAGTTTCTGATAGGACAATGTTTTCAGGAACTGGAGATGATTGACCATCCATTCCTACACTTGTCGCATTGACCAGTAAATCCGACTCAGCAATCCTTGCTTGCAGTTCAGGAATATCTTCTAAAGTATGCAAGTCCACTTTAAAGCCTGTCTGCTCCTGTAACTTGTCTAGATAAGATCTTGTTTTTTCCATAGAAACTGAACGAACAAAGACAGAAATCTGACTGACACCATCCAAAATAGCTTGCGCTATAATGGACTTGGCCGCACCACCTGCACCCAGCAGTGTCATCTTTTTACCTGAAATTGTAAAAGAAGGCAAGCTCTTAAAAAATCCCTTGCCATCTGTATTATATCCAATTAAAGTTCCATTATCATTAACAACCGTATTAACCGCACCAATCAAGCGCGCTTCATCGCTCAGCCCATCCAAATAAGGAATCACCTGCTCCTTATAGGGCATGGACAGGTTGATACCAAACATCTGGTAGCGACGAATATTAGCCACTGTGACTTCCAAGTCACCCGCTTCAATCTCCCAAGCCACGTAAGCACCATTGGTAGCTGTCGCCTCAAAGGCACTATTGTGAATAAAGGGGGAAATAGAATGCTTAATAGGATTAGCAACAACGGCAGCTAAACGTGTATAGCCATCAAGCTTCATCCAAAATCTCCCGAATTTTTTTCATGTTAGCTAAGGAAATCTGACCTGGGGCACTTGCCTCATCTAGACTAGCAAAAGACCAACTCGAACCAGTCACATCCGCAGTGATACGAGAGACCTTGCCCACCTTGCCCATAGAAATGGTCACATATTCCTGCTCAGGATTGAGGATTTTAAAGCCTCGTGTATAGTTCATCAAGTCTAAGACATCCTGCTCCGTGTGAGCCATCACCGCAACCTTAACAAGTTTTGGATTTAAGCTCGTCAACTCTGACAAGATTTCCATCATATTTTCAGGTGTTTCTTGGAAATTATGGTAACTCAAAACGAGATTTGGGAAGTCCAGCATTTCCTCAAAAACATCCTTGTAGCTATAGTACTCAAAATCAATATAGTCTGGTTGATAGAGTTGTGCCACTTCCTTGATTAGATGGATATATTCTTCTGGAGAAAGGTCGATTTCTCCCCCTTCAGAGCGAGTTCGCAACGTGAAAACTAACTCACGGCCTGCGAATTTTTCAAAAATAGCTGGAGCCACCTGCAAAATCGCTTCCTTAGGCAGATAGTCGGCACGCCATTCAATGATGTCGGCATCTAGGTACCTCGTGGCGTCCAGAGCCTGGACCTCCTCTAAACTTCTTGGCATTACTGAAACAATTAATTTCATTTACTAACCTTCATACTAATCACCTTGAGGTAATTACTACTTTCATCTTTTTTATTATAGGCAAAATCTGCTGGAAGACCGTATTTATTTAAAATCTGGTAACTTCTTCCTGCAAAGCCTTTATCAATTTGTTCTGTAAATTTCTGGCGGGATACATTGGCAGCATTGGTGCTGGCAATAATAATACCGCCCGGATTTAAAATCTCAAGACTTTGGGATATCAACTTATGATAATCCTTGGCCACAGAAAATGTTTGTTTTTTGTTCCGAGCAAAGCTAGGCGGATCTAGGACAATCACATCATAGGTCAAGCCTTTTCGCTTGGCATACTTGAAATACTCAAAAACATCCATAACTATAAAACGATGGTCGTCTGTGCTGATTCCATTAGCCTGAAAATGCGCTTGAGACAATTCTCGTGAACGTTTAGCTAGGTCAACCGAAGTAGTCTGGCTTGCTCCTCCCATGGCCGCAGCCACTGAAAAGGCTGCTGTGTAGGAAAACATGTTGAGCAAGGATTTACCCATAGCCAACCCATCCACTAAACTACCGCGAACTTCATGCTGGTCTAGGAAAATCCCTGTCATCAAGCCATCGTTCATAAAGACTTGATACAGAACACCATTTTCCAAAACAGTGAAGAAGTCAGGTGCTTCTTGACCATAAACATGGGCAGATTCATAGTCCAAACCCTTAAAACGGATCTTCTCATATGCTCCTAAAACCTCAGGAAAAACCTGTCTAAAAGCTTCTGAGATAACCTTGCGAATCTGATAAACATAAGAGTTATACCAAGAAAAGGCAGCATAGTCGCCATAAAGGTCCACTGTCAGACCGCCAAAGCCATCTCCCTCTTGGTTAAAGAGACGAAAGGCAGTAGTCAAATCATCTTGATAGTAGGCACTTCTCTTTTCTTTAGCTTGTCTAAACAGTGCTTCAAAGAAAGCTTGATTGAAGGTCACCTTGTCTGTGCTCACAAACCAGCCCAAGCCCTTGTTTTGCTGAGAAAGGTAGGCAGTACCAAGAAAGTTTCCATCTTGACTATGAACTTCTACTTCCTGATCCTTGAGACTGATATTCTCAAGATCGCTGGCTTCTAGTAAAACAAGCCCCTTGGAAAGCTTTTTTTCAACCCGTTTGTTGACTCTTATTCTATTCATAGTCCCTATTATAGCAAATTTTGTGACAATTCTCAAAAAAGAAACTACCCTTGCTTTTTTACTCTAGTTTTAAAAAATGGTATACTAATACTAATAAAAACTTAGGAAGTAATTGTGTGAGAATCAATTTTAGCAAAATCCAAAAAGCCATGGGTACCAGACTGGGTTTTGTCCTAACCCTTTTAATCCTCTATTGGCTCAAAACCTTATTAGCCTATACCGTTGACTTTAATTTAGATATTCAATTGGGCAAGTTGCAAGGGAATTACCTTGCCTTTATCGCTTTTTTCAATCCCCTTCCTTTGGGACTCCTCCTGCTGGCTCTAGCCTTCTATGCTCGGTCAACCAAGATCTTTTATGGCCTGAGTATAGCTATTTATAGCCTTTTATTCATTTGGCTCTATTCCAATGTCTTTTACTATCGAGAATTTAGCGACTTTATCACGGCCAATACCATGAAAGTGGTCAGCAAGGTATCTGTTGGTACTGCGGAACTAGAGTTACTGCGCTTTTGGGATTTCATCTATTTTATGGATTTCCCACTGCTGGCTTTCCTTTTCTATAAAAAATTCATCCAGTTGGATAGGAGACCTTTCAAATTCCGCTCCAGTGTTGCCATCACTGCTCTCTCGGCCCTGCTCTTTTCAGCTAACCTTTTCTTGGCTGAAATTGAGCGTCCCGATCTCCTGTCACGAGGATTTTCTAATTATTATATTGTTCGTGCCCTTAGTTTGCCAGCATTTTTAGGCTATAGTGCCAACCAGTCCTATAGCGCCAACAAAGAACGTGCCAAGGCCTCTGAGACCGACCTTCAACCTATCACAGACTATATTCAAGAACATTCTGCTAAGCCCAATCCAGACTATTTTGGCTTGGCCAAAGGGAAAAATGTGATTTATCTCCACTTGGAAAGTTTCCAGCAATTCCTACTGGACTATAAACTCAACATAGATGGAACTGAGCATGAAGTCACTCCCTTCCTTAATTCCCTCTACCATTCGCAATCAACCCTAGCCTTTTCTAATATCTTTAACCAAGTCAAGGCTGGTAAGACCTCAGATGCGGAAACCATGCTGGAGACTGGTTTGTTTGGACTTGACCAAGGTTCCTTTATGGTCAATTATGGTGGTACCAATACCCAGCAGGCAGCTCCTTTTATCCTATCGAAAAATGGCTACCAATCAAGTGCAGTCTTTCACGGTAATATCGGGACCTTCTGGAACCGAAATACAACCTACAAACAGTGGGGCTACCAATACTTCTTTGACGCTTCCTATTTTACTAAGCAAGACAGTAGCAACTCTTTCCAATATGGTTTAAATGATAAAATCATGATGAAAGATTCTATCCAGTATCTAGAGCACTTGCAACAGCCTTTTTATGCCAAGTATATCACGGTGTCTAATCACTATCCCTATGCAAGCAATCTGACAGGCGATGAGCTTGGTTTCCCCTTGGCTAAAACCAAAGATGAAACCATCAATGGCTACTTCCAAACAGCCAACTATCTGGATAGCGCTATCAAGGCCTTCTTTGACTATCTCAAAGAAAGTGGCCTCTATGAAAAATCCATCATCGTCATCTACGGAGACCATTATGGAATTTCTAACTCCCGCAATCCTGACCTGGCTCCCTTGATTGGCAAGACTTCTGAGAACTGGTCGAATTACGACAATGCTATGTTGCAACGAGTGCCTTTTATGGTGTTCATGCCTGGCTATGAAAAAGGACAAATCATCAATACCTACGGTGGACAAATCGATATCTTACCGACTCTCGAACACCTCCTTGGTATTGAGTCCAATTCCCTCCTTCAAGTCGGCCAAGACCTTCTGTCTCCAGATCATCAAGAAATCATTGCCTTTCGAACTGCCAATTCCTTCGTCACACCTAAATACACCAGTTATGACGGACGAACCTACTATACTGAAAGCGGTCTTGAAATCAGTAACCTTGATGAACAAGCTCAGACTGAACTAGAAATCGTTCGGCAGGCAGCCAGCCAACAGCTGAAAATCAGCGACCAGATTCAAACTGGCGATTTGATACGTTTCTACCAAGCAGATCATCTTGGAAAAGTTGATACAGAAAGTATTTCTTACCTCAATTCCTTGCCAATTCTGCAAAAGATTGAACAGGAAAAAGGTAGTCAATCAACCAGTCTCTTTAGCCAACGACAAGGTAAGACCAGTGCTGACCTTTTCAAGGCACCAAGTTACCAAGAACTCCATCCAGAGTCGGCAGAAACCGAATCAAAATCACAATAAAAGATGCTCTTCCATCGTGGAGGAGCATTTCTTTTTATAAAATTTATCAAGCAAGCGACCAACAACCTTATCTTTTTTCTATCTCTAACAATATCCGTGACAGGTAGTAATGATAGCTAAATATAGCAAGACCAAGCAGGAGGATAAGAGCTCCTACTCCCAAGCTGATGGCAAGGACAGGGGAAAGAGACTGAAGCAAGTATACGCTCACAATAGTTGAAATCAATAAGATAGCACTATAAATAATAATCAAAACCATTGTGACTATACCTTTTGAACGATTCACCAGGTCCGTAATGCTACTCCAATTGGTTGACAGATTTTTCATATCTTTAAAATAATGGTGGCAAGAAAGGCTGACACTGCCAAGAACCCATGCCACAAGAAGGTAAATCATCGAAAGGATAGGCAATCCTAAATAAAGGGAAAGACCAAGTAAAGTCAAGATAGGTAAAAAGGACTGGACAGCAAAGATAATCCAAAATTTCACTTTCACATAACGAGCAAAGTCAAAGGGTAAACTCTTCAGAAAATCAACATTTTCCCTCTCCAAGGATAAGGCAATTGAAGGAAGGCTGGTGATATTGTTATTGACAACTGCTATAAACATTCCCACGAAAAACAAGGGTAACCAGTATCGAGGATGAACGTCTGGAACTAACTGAGAATCTCGGATTGTGGAAATCGGACCAATCATCATGAGATAGGGAAGGAACGCACTTGTAAAAAGTACTGTAATCACGCCAGTCCCCTGTCCCAAGAGGGAGAGGTTGTAGCGCAAAACCATGCGGAAAAATCCCTTTTTAGTTCTTGAAATCCCCTCTTTACTGCGACGTTCTTTTTTGACCTTCTCCTCACTGTTAAGCAGAATCACGTCATAAAAATGAGGAAAAACCTTCTTTTTGGTCAGATAAAGCAAGAAAACAGTTAAAGCTATCCAAGCGAGCAGACCCAGTATGGCCTCTGTCGAAAAAGGCTCCACTGCTATTTTGTAAAAGATATGAAGAGGATAAAGGAGAAATGGAATATCTCTAACTCTGTCAACTATATCTCTAGAAGTCGACTGTAGAAGGAAGACAAATAATAAAGGTATGAGAACCCCAATCCCAATCATCACATTGGCAAAAATAGACTGATACTTTCTAAAAACGGTAGTTTGAGCCAAGAAATGCACTACCCCTACCATCACTAAAGTAACAGAGACAAATAATAAGGCCAAGGACAGCAGCATCAAAGGCAAGCCCAGCCAAAGAGAAGGAGCTAACCTAATGTAGAGGACTAGAAAATAAGCTAGGGTTGGTACAATTCCAGTTAGAGCTGGCAAGAGGACAGACAGTCCTTTAGCGATTATAATCTCTGATTCTTTAAAGGCATAGGGACTATAGGAGGCCAAATCCTTACTCTCATAAAAGACATTGTAAAAGGCAGTGAAAGCCGTTGAAAAGGCAAGCACCAGTAAAATAGCAACCATGGTACTAAAAAGACTTGGCATTTCCTCAAAAGGAAAATGAAAGGCTATATTTATAAACAAAAGTAGCATCAAGAGGCTAGAAAAAATGTAAGAACTTAGGACTCTAGCGGAAACATTTACTTTTTTCCCAGGGTTCTTAGCCTGCTTCTTTCGTAGGTTAGCCAGATTCGCTTCTTTAGATGAATAGAGGATATTGATATCAACTAATTTTTTAATGACCTTGAAACGCATCTTCACCCTCCTCTTTTCTACCAGCAAGGCTAAGGTAGATACTTTCCAAAGACTGGTCTGGGTGGTCTTTTCTCAAGTCCTCTACACTACCACAATAAATCAAATGCCCCTTTTTCAAGATTGCAATCCGATCACAGACTTGCTCAGCTACCTCGAGGACATGGGTTGAAAACAAGACTGTCTTACCTTTTTGTGCATGTTCCTTCATCATTTGCTTCAAATCAAAGGCAGCCTGGGGATCCAAACCAGTCAAGGGTTCGTCCAAGACCCAAATATCAGGATCAGACAAGAGTGCCCCGATGACAAAGACTTTCTGACGCATTCCGTGAGAAAGGGTTTCAATAACCTGATAACGGTTTTCAGCAAAATCAAAAACCTTCAATAGCCTATCTAGACTAGCCTCCAAGTCAGAGCTGCTCAAATCATAGGATGAAGCAATCAATTCCCAAAATTCATTGGCCGTTAAACGTAAAAATAAGTCAGGCGAGTCTGCAACGTAGCCAATCTTTCGTTTGATAGTCAAGCGATTTTCCGATAAATCTAAACCGTCAACCAAAATACGACCACTGCTGGGTGAAATGATACTGACTAGGGATTTTATAGTGGTCGATTTCCCAGCACCATTATGGCCAATCAAGCCCATAATCTCTCCATTTTCAATCTGCAGATTGAGATTGCTCAAAGCCGCTTTATCACCATACAACTTACTAACATTTTGAAATTCAATCATGGGCTGACTCCTATCTTTATCTATGTAATTTACTATTATTATAGCGCTTTCATTTTAAAAATCAACATTTTATATAAAATAGTCAAAAACTTATTATTTAGTATTACGCAAACGTTTGAGTCAAGAGATACTTTATGATAGAATAAAGAACAAGATTGACAAGTAAGAGGAAAAATCATGCAAAATCAAACACTTATGCAATACTTTGAATGGTATCTCCCCCACGACGGCCAGCACTGGACGCGTCTAGCTGAAGATGCTCAACACTTAGCTGATCTCGGTATTAGCCATGTCTGGATGCCACCAGCTTTTAAGGCAACCAATGAAAAAGATGTAGGCTATGGTGTCTATGACTTATTTGACTTAGGAGAGTTTAATCAAAAAGGAACTGTCCGCACCAAGTATGGTTTTAAAGAAGATTATCTTCAAGCCATTCAAGCTCTAAAAGCGCAGGGAATCCAGCCTATGGCTGATGTGGTGCTCAATCACAAGGCTGCTGCTGATCACATGGAAGCCTTTCAGGTTATTGAGGTGGATCCTGTAGACCGTACAGTTGAGCTTGGAGACCCCTTCACAATCAATGGCTGGACTAGCTTTACCTTCGATGGTCGCCAAGATACATACAATGACTTCCACTGGCACTGGTACCACTTCACCGGTACAGACTACGATGCCAAACGCCGTAAGTCTGGGATTTATCTGATCCAAGGTGACAATAAAGGCTGGGCTAACGAGGAATTGGTCGATAACGAAAACGGAAACTACGACTACCTCATGTATGCCGACCTAGACTTTAAACATCCTGAAGTCATTCAAAACATCTATGACTGGGCTGACTGGTTCATGGAAACGACTGGTGTAGCTGGTTTCCGCTTGGATGCCGTTAAACACATTGACTCTTTCTTCATGCGCAATTTTATCCGTGATATGAAGGAAAAATACGGTGAGGATTTCTATGTTTTTGGTGAATTTTGGAATCCTGACAAGGAAGCCAATCTGGACTATCTTGAAAAAACGGAAGAACGCTTTGACCTTGTTGATGTTCGTCTCCACCAGAATCTCTTTGAAGCCAGTCAAGCTGGCGCAAACTATGACCTTCGTGGCATTTTCACAGATAGCCTGGTTGAACTCAAGCCTGACAAGGCTGTGACTTTTGTCGACAACCACGATACACAACGAGGTCAGGCTCTTGAGTCTACCGTTGAAGAATGGTTCAAACCAGCAGCCTATGCCCTCATTCTATTACGCCAAGATGGGCTTCCATGTGTCTTTTACGGCGACTACTATGGGATTTCAGGGCAATATGCTCAACAAGATTTCAAAGAAGTCCTTGACCGCCTCCTAACCATCCGAAAAGATTTGGCCTATGGAGAACAAAATGACTACTTTGATGATGCTAACTGTATCGGTTGGGTACGCTCAGGTGCTGAAAATCAATCCCCAATCGCAGTCCTTATCTCAAATGACCAAGAAAACAGCAAGTCAATGTTTGTCGGCCAAGAATGGGCTAACCAAACCTTTGTAGATTTACTTGAAAACCACCAAGGTCAAGTTACAATTGATGAGGAAGGCTATGGACAATTCCCAGTCTCAGCTGCTTCGGTAAGTGTCTGGGCAGCTAATACAATCTAATTGCCAATGATTATAAAGCCAGGTCCAATCGGATTTGGCTTTTTTGTATTCAAAAAAAGACCTACCCAAATGGATAGATCTTTACTTGATTACAATTTACCTGCTACTGCATCCAACAATTCTTGAATCTTAGCTTGGTTGCTTCCTCCTGCCATGGCCATGTCTGGTTTACCACCACCACGTCCATCGACGATTGGTGCCAATTCTTTGACAAGGTTTCCAGCATGAAGGTCTTTTGTCTTGCTTGCTACAAGGACATTGACTTTGTCACCGATAGCAGCAACTAGGACAAGAAGATCAGAGTAGTCTTTTTGTTTCCAGTTATCCGCAAAAGTACGAAGAGCACCTGCATCTGATACAGAAACTTGACTAGCAATGTAACGGTGACCATTGACTTCCTTCACATCCTTGAAGATATCGCCTGCGGCTGCAGCTGCGGCTTTTTCTTTCAATTCAGCATTTTCTTTTTGAAGTTGACGAAGTTGTTCTTGAAGTCCTTCTACTTTGTGAGGAACTTCCTTGACTTGAGGTGCTTTCAAGGTTGCTGCGACAGCTTTAAGAGCGTCTTCTTGTTCACGGTAGGCTTCAAAGGCTTCCTTACCAGTCACTGCCAAGATACGGCGAGTTCCTGATCCAATACCTTCTTCTTTGACAATCTTGAAGAGTCCAATCTCAGAAGTATTGCCAACGTGGGTACCACCACAAAGCTCGATAGAGTAGTCACCGATAGTAACAACACGGACTTCCTTACCGTATTTCTCACCAAAGAGGGCCATAGCACCCATTTCCTTAGCAGTGTCAATATCTGTTTCAACTGTCTTCACTTCAAGAGCTTCCCAAATTTTCTCGTTAACTTGCTGTTCAATGGCACGAAGTTCTTCAGCAGTTACTGCTTGGAAGTGAGTGAAGTCAAAGCGAAGGAATTCTACTTCATTAAGCGAACCTGCCTGAGTTGCATGGCTGCCAAGGATATTGTGAAGAGCCGCATGGAGCAAGTGAGTAGCAGTGTGGTTTTTCATGACACGGTGACGACGATTTGTATCAATTGCCAAAGTGTATTCTTGGTTTAAGGCAAGCGGTGTAAGAACTTCAACCGTGTGAAGAGCTTGTCCGTTTGGAGCTTTTTGAACATTGGTCACAGTAGCTACAACCTTGTCTGACCCATCCAAAATTTGTCCATGGTCAGCGACCTGACCACCCATTTCAGCGTAGAATGGCGTTTCTGCAAAGATAAGTGAGGCAGTTCCTTCTGAAACAGCTTCTACTTCTGCATTGTCAGCCACGATAGCGACCAATTTAGAAGACAATTGAGATGCTTCGTAGTTAAAGCGACTTTCCACTGTGATGTTTTGAAGGGTTTCATTTTGCATCCCCATTGAGCCACCCTTGACAGCTGAGGCACGCGCACGTTCTTGCTGTTCTTTCATAGCTGCTTCAAAACCTTCACGGTCCACAGTCATACCAGCTTCTTCAGCGATTTCTTCAGTCAATTCAACTGGGAATCCATAAGTGTCGTAAAGTTTGAAGACATCTGAACCAGCAATGACAGATTGACCTTTTTCTTTCAAGTCTGTTACAATACCTTGGGCAAAGTGTTGACCTGAGTGAAGGGTACGAGCGAATGACTCTTCCTCACTTTTAACGATTTTCTCAATAAAGTCACGTTTTTCAAGTACTTCTGGGTAGTAGCTTTCCATGATTTTCCCAACAGTTGGAACCAGTTTGTAAAGGAAAGGCTCATTGATACCCAATTTTTGACCATGCATTGAAGCACGACGGAGAAGACGACGAAGGACATAACCACGGCCTTCATTTCCTGGAAGGGCACCATCACCGATGGCAAATGAAAGTGAACGGATGTGGTCAGCGATAACCTTAAAGCTCATGTTGTCACCATCTTGGTCATAGACCTTACCAGACAATTTCTCCACTTCACGAATGATTGGCATGAAGAGATCCGTTTCAAAGTTAGTCTTAGCCCCTTGGATAACTGCCACCAATCGCTCCAAACCAGCGCCCGTATCAATGTTCTTGTGTGGCAATTCCTTGTACTCGCTACGAGGAACAGCAGGATCCGCGTTAAATTGTGACAAAACGATGTTCCAGATTTCGATGTAACGGTCATTTTCGATATCTTCTGCAAGCAGACGAATGCCGATATTTTCTGGGTCAAAGGCTTCTCCACGGTCAAAGAAAATCTCTGTATCAGGTCCAGAAGGTCCTGCACCGATTTCCCAGAAGTTGTCTTCGATTGGAATCAAATGACTTGGATCTACTCCCACTTCAATCCAGCGGTTATATGAATCTTTATCATCTGGATAGTAGGTCATATAAAGTTTTTCAGCTGGGAAGTCAAACCATTCAGGACTTGTCAAAAGCTCATAAGCCCAAGTGATAGCCTCATCACGGAAGTAATCCCCGATAGAGAAGTTCCCCAACATTTCAAACATAGTATGGTGACGTGCAGTCTTCCCTACATTCTCGATATCGTTGGTACGGATAGCCTTTTGGGCATTGGTAATACGCGGATTTTCAGGGATAATAGTCCCGTCAAAGTATTTCTTAAGCGTTGCTACCCCAGAGTTAATCCACAAAAGTGTTGGGTCATTTACAGGAACCAAACTCACTGATGGTTCTACTGAGTGGCCTTTGGTCGCCCAGAAATCAAGCCACATTTGGCGTACTTGTGCACTAGATAGTTGTTTCATATTGTCTCCTTATTTACTTGTTTAATTTGATTGGCTTTCCAGCATTTCCACATAGTCAATCGCGACACAGAGGGAAATGACTAGGTCTGCATAAGCGTCCTCAAGGACTGTTACGTTATAAGTAGATGTCAGATGGAAGAGTTCTTTCCTGATTTCCGCAATCAGCTGATCGCGATCATCCAGCAATTTGAAATTCAAATCCCAGATATTGCCCTCGATACGAAGACCCAAATTATCAAACTCATACTTATCCCGCCAGAAGGTCAACTTCTTACGAATGACGAAACTCGAGCCATCCCTAAGCTGAATTTCAAAACGAGGAAGCAAGGTCAAGATTTCTTTACTGATCTGACTAACCTGTTCACCAGTCGCATCATAGATGGTAAAAGTTTTGGGAATCTTAAAAAATGATCCCTCCACCTGATAGGCAATTTCTCCCCTGTCATCCTTGATAGCGAAGCGTTCGCCTCCAAGACGAAACTTTTGTTTGACAAGAAATGTTTTCATCAACACCTCCAAAAATCAAAAGACAAGCTCATATCACGAAGGGCGAAAAACCGCGGTACCACCTTCATTCAATGAACTTGTCATTCTCTTATTCTTATGCAATTGTATGATTGAGTAGCATGACTTCCTAGCTTAGATGGCTCGCAGCACCGCCATTTCTCTGGACTAAGATGATTGAAAATCAATTCTCAACTTTCTTATTATAACGTTTTTTTAAGCTTGCGTCAACTGGAAATGATTCCTATTTAAATAACCCATTACCTACATCTCAGATTACTTTTTCAGAATATATTTTTTCTTACTGCTATCACTCTTTTTATCCCAACTTTTATCCCAAAGTTTTGAATTGTTAAAGATAGCTACGAAAATATTTGCAAATATAAAGAACCCTATCACCAAATGTATGGAATCAGTTGTTAGGTATTGTCGATCCAAACCATCCTTTAAATGGAATAGTATAATTGTTTCGTCAACAATCAAAAAGGTTGGCCAATAAAATTTTTTGAAAAAAGTAGATATTTTCATTATTTGTTACCGCTTTCTGTAAGGTTAAACTTAGTATACTACTGGGAAAGAAAATAAGCAACTATCATAGAAAAAGATACCGTTACGAAGATTGCCTTTTATTTTTTAAAAAACGAACCAGCTTGACTGATTCGTTTTGTGACTTCTAACTCCTACTTCCGATACATTTTAAACTGTAGGAAGAGGTCGCTATATTTACCTGTCCATTTATGGTCAAATTTCTCATAAACTTCTAGGTTTTTCATGGTTTCAGCATCTGGATAGAAGGCCTTGTCTTCTTTTTTCTCCTCTGGGAGTAATTCCTTAGCTGGTAGGTTTGGTGTTGAATATCCGACATACTCTGCATTTTTAAGAGCATTTTCAGGTTTCAACATAAAATTGATAAAGGCATAGGCTGCATCTTGGTTTTTGACTGTTTTGGGAATGACCATATTGTCAAACCAAAGGTTGCTAGCCTCAGTCGGAACCACATAGCGTAGATTTTCATTTTTCTCTAGCATTTGGCTAGCTTCCCCAGAGAAGGTCACACCGATTGCAGCGTTATTCTGAATCATGTATCCCTTCATTTCGTCTGCCACAATAGCCTTGATATTTGGAGTCAGTGTATAGAGCTTATCAACTGTCTCTTCCAACTGCTGGGTATCCTTGGAGTTGAGGCTGTAGCCTAGCGAGTTGAGTCCGAGTCCCAATACCTCACGCGCCCCATCAAAAAGCATGATAGAGTTCTTATACTCTGGTTTCCAGAGGTCATCCCAATGCTCAGGCGCTTCCTCTACCATGGTTTCATTGTAGACAATTCCCAAGGT
Organism: Streptococcus mitis 13/39; assembly: GCA_000385835.1. GTDB lineage: Bacteria > Bacillota > Bacilli > Lactobacillales > Streptococcaceae > Streptococcus > Streptococcus mitis_AI. The sequence continues at coordinate 62,439 of AQTU01000002.1, forward strand.
TCCCCAGAAGTAAGGAATAGAGTATTTATTTCCTGGGTCAAAGGACTGGTTGAGGAACTCTGGCCCGATATTTTCAAGACCTTCAAGTTTTGAATAGTCAAGCGGTACCAAGAGGTCTTCGTCCTTCATCTTGTTAATCATGTATTCACTAGGAATGGCGATATCGTAGGTCGTTCCCCCTTGCTTGATCTTGGTATACATGGCTTCGTTGGAGTCAAAGGTCTCGTACTGGACTTGGATTCCTGTTTCTTCTGTGAATTGCTCCAAGAGTTCTGGATCGATATAGTCTCCCCAGTTGTAGATAACCAATTTTTGACTATCACGGCTATTGATTTTACTGTCTAGATGCGTCGCAATTCCCCACAAGACTAGGATAATGGCTACAATTCCTGCTAAAAATGAATAGAGTTTTTTCATGCTTGCTCCTCCTTCTCACGTGAGATAAAGTAATATCCAACCACTAGGATAATACTAAAGAGAAAGACAAGGGCAGAAAGGGCATTGATTTCTAGCGAAATCCCCTTACGAGCACGAGAGTAAATCTCGACTGACAGGGTTGAAAAGCCATTTCCCGTTACGAAGAAGGTCACGGCAAAGTCATCTAGCGAATAGGTGAAAGCCATGAAATAACCTGCAATGATTGACGGAGTCAGGTAAGGAAGCATGATTTCCTTAAACATCTGAAATTGACTGGCACCAAGGTCATAGGCCGCATGAATCATGTCACCGTTCATTTCCTTGAGTCGAGGCAAGACCATCAAGACAACGATAGGAATGGAGAAGGCCACGTGACTAGAGAGAACCGTCAAAAAGCCAAGTGAAAACTTGAGTTGTGTAAAAAGAATCAAGAAGCTGGCACCAATCATAACGTCAGGCGCAACCATGAGGATATTATTGAGTGAAAGAAAGGCTTCTTGGTATTTCTTACGAGACTGGTAAATGTAAATGGCACCAAAAGTCCCGATAATGGTCGCAATCAAGGCTGACAGAAAGGCCAAGAAAAAGGTCTGAGTCACAATCAACATGAGGCGACCATCGCCAAACATGGTTTTAAAATGACTCAAGCTAAAGCCTGTAAAGCTATTCATGTCATTTCCTGCATTAAAGGCATAGCCAATCAGGTAAAAAATCGGCAGGTAGAGGACAAGAAAGACCAGTCCCAGATAAAGGTTGGCAAATTTTTTCATCGTTCTCTCCTTTCCTTGGTCACCCACATGGTGATGAACATGGTCAGAATGAGAATCACACCGATGGTTGACCCCATACCGTAGTTATCATTTGTCAGGAAGTTCTGCTCAATAGCCGTTCCCAGCGTAATCACGCGGTTCCCACCGATCAAACGGGTCAGCATGAAGAGACTCAAACTTGGGATAAAGACCGACTGAACCCCACTTCTCACACCGTTCATCGATAAAGGGAAGATGACATGACGGAAAGTCTCCCACTTGGTCGCACCGAGGTCATAGCTGGCATTGATGAGGTTGTTATCCATATCGTCCAAGACATTGAAAATCGGCAATATCATAAAGGGAAGCTCGATGTAGCTTGCGACAAAAATAAAAGAGAAATCGGTAAAGAGCAACTGCTGCGAACCGATTCCGATAAATTCCAAGAATTGGTTAATAGAGCCATTCTGACCAAAAATCCCGATAAAAGCATAGGCTTTAAGGAGCAAATTGATCCAGGTTGGCAGGATAATCAGCATGAGCCAGAGTTGACGGTGTTTGAGACGGGTCAAAAAGAGAGCTGTTGGATAGCTGATAAGCAAGGTCACAAAGGTCACAATGCCTGCATAAAGTACTGAGTTGAAACTCATTTTGAGATAAGTCAAGTTTTGTGACGCAAAGTAGGACTTATAATTTTCTAAACTGAACTGGCCTTCGATGTTGAAAAAGGATTGACCGAAAATCAAGACCAAGGGTGCCAATACAAAGAGGGCAATCCAAAGCATGTAGGGCACTACAAAGAGTTTAGAGCTTGTTTTCTTCATCTCTTTCCTCCTCGATTGCATTGATCAGACCTGCTTCTTGCTCTTCGATTTCTACATACTCCTCGATACGGGCATCGAACTCTTCTTCGGTTTCATTGAGACGCATGATGTGGATGTCTTCTGGTTCAAAATCCAGACCGATTTCCTCACCCACAATGGCCTTACGAGTTGAGTGGATCATCCATTCATTTCCAAGTTCGTCATAGGCGATAATTTCATAGTGAACTCCACGGAAGAGCTGGGTATCGACCTTAACTTGGAGCTTGCCTTCTTCAGGAAGGGTAATCCGCAAGTCCTCTGGACGAATAACAACCTCAACAGGTTCATTTGGCTTCATCCCCCCATCGACTGCTTCGAAGCGTTTGCCGTTAAACTCAACCAAGTAGTCCTCAATCATGGTTCCTGGCAAGATATTTGACTCACCGATAAAGGTGGCAACAAAGTGGTTAATTGGCTCATCGTAGATGTCCACAGGTGTTCCTGACTGGACAATCTCGCCATCATTCATAACAAAAATCCAGTCACTCATGGCCAGTGCTTCTTCCTGATCGTGAGTGACAAAGACAAAGGTAATGCCCAATCGTTGTTGCAGTTCACGCAATTCATACTGCATGTCTGTTCGCAATTTCAAGTCCAGCGCTGACAAAGGCTCATCCAACAAAACCACACGGGGTTGGTTGATGATGGCACGGGCAATAGCCACACGCTGACGTTGTCCTCCAGAGAGTTTACGGATGGAACGTTTTTCGTAACCTTCCAACTGAACCATCTTGAGAACTTCCGCTACACGTTGCTCGATTTCTTTCTTGTCAATCTTACGCAAGCGGAGTGGAAACGCAACATTTTCAAACACATTCATGTGTGGAAACAAGGCATAGGATTGGAAGACCGTATGAACGTCTCGCTTGTTGGTTGGGATGTCATTGATACGGACACCGTCCAGCAAAATATCTCCTGTCGTCGCATCCAGCAAACCTGCAATGATGTTAAGGATAGTTGATTTTCCTGAACCAGATGCGCCTAGAAGAGTATAGAACTTCCCTTCTTCCAACTCAAAGTTAATGTCTTTGAGAACCTTGGTGTTGCTGTCTTCAAAAACTTTAGAGACGTTTTTGAATTCAATAATTGGTTTTTTCAATTGTCATTTATTCCTTCTTTTTCATAGATTAACAGATCAAGGCTCTGTCAGGCCGCTACTACCTCTTGTAGGAGATTGAACTGCCTACATTCTTCTGTGCTAACGATAGGCTTTCACCCCCTTTCCATGACATAGCAGCAGCTTTTTAGCCAAAGCTTCCTACTTGCTTTCACCTAAAATACGGACTTCTCTCTCAAGAGTAACGCCAGAGTGTTCCTTGACTTTTTCGATAACAGACTCAATCAAGTCCTCGTAGTCTTTAGCCGTTCCGTCAGCAATATTGATCATAAAACCTGCGTGTTTTTCTGAGACTTCTACTCCACCAATACGATAGCCTTTCAAGCCAGCTTCTGAAATTAATTGACCTGCAAAATGCCCTACTGGACGCTTAAAGACCGAACCACAAGATGGATATTCTAAAGGTTGCTTGAGTTCACGTAGATGCGTCAAACGATCCATTTCTTGCTTGATAACCTGATGGCTTCCTGGAGCAAGGGCAAATTTAGCTGACAAGACAACTGCACCAGACTCTTGAATGGCTGAATGGCGGTAACCAAAAGCCAAATCTTTTGCAGACAGGGTCTCGATTTCTCCATCCTTGGTCAAGACCTTACAAGACTGTAAGATGTGGGCAATCTCGCCACCATAGGCACCCGCATTCATAAAGACAGCACCACCGACACTTCCAGGAATACCACAAGCAAACTCAAAGCCAGTCAAACTATGACGAAGGGCAATACGAGTTGTTTCAATCAAGTTAGCACCAGCTTCAGCTTCGATAGTATAGCCATCAACGGAAACATTATTGAGCTTGTCACACAAAATGACAAATCCACGAATCCCACCATCACGAACGATGATGTTGCTAGCATTTCCAAGAACCATCCAAGGAATATTTTCTTGATTGGCAAATTTAACAACGCGAGCCAACTCAAAACGATTTCGTGGAAAGACCAAATAATCGGCCTCTCCACCTACTTTTGTATAACTATAGCTATGCAAGGGTTCTTTAAAACGGATATCAATCCCTTCTAAGATTTCAAGCATTTTTTCTTTTACTGACATGACACTCTTCCTTTTACAAAATTCATTCCATTATACCATTTTTAAGACTATTTGACGAACATAAAAATACCTTGTTTGGTTTTTGCACAAAAAAAGAGGTTTCCCCTCTTTTTATGATTTTTTGCAAAAGATAGCCTTTGTTCCATAGGCAACCAGAACAAGTTCAAGTGCTAGGACAACTTCAACCAAGACAGGATTTGTCAGCCAACCAACTTGGGCAAGAGATGGTGCCAGGTCAAAGAAAGCATGTAGTCCATAGGCTACTAGGAGATAAAGCCATTTCTTCTGGCGAACAGCTTGGTAAACCCAAACAGTCAAGAGTAATTGGAAACCTAGCGCCAAGATTCTCTCAAAATCAAGCAAATAAATCTGCCAGACTGATAGCGACTGAATAGTTTTCAACATATTTTCAGACAGCAATTGCATGACCTGTGGATTCTGAGTTTGAACTGCTGAGAGAACGATGTAGAGATTAATCAAACTAGTAAGACCTAGGAAAATCAACTCCAAGCCACCATGCCCCAATCCATAAGCCAAGGCATCTGCCTTTTCCAAACTTCTCTTTTTCTCCAACCATTTGAAGAAAACAAGACGAGCAGTTTCCTCAAAAAGGGCTGCCATGGCTAATCCATATATAATATAGAGAAGTGGATGGTCCTGCAAGAGGGCAATACTGCCGTCTTTTTGAGGGTGCAAAACCAAAACATGTACCAGTTTTTCTAAAATCTGTGAAGAGACAAAGAAGGCAACAGCCCCCAAGCCCAAGATAGCTAGATTGATCTGGTATTTCTTTTTGGCATACAAAACGCTCCCTAGCAAGAAAGCCAGTAACAGCACCATGGTAATGATAATATGAATGGTCATTTTCTTCTCCTATTCTGCCTTTTCAATATCTTTTTTCATCTCGTCAACATTGAACTTAGCAAACAAATATTGACGGTCTTGGACTGGGAAACGTTGGTCCAACTGGTCAACCGCTCCCACCTCGATAATACCTTCCTTGATGACAAAGTCCATGACATGTCCACCGAAGGTCAAGTCATCTGAAATGAAGTGCAGATGGTAACCTGCCACACTAACCCCATGGAAAATCTCTGGCGTCCAGAAACCAACGATGGTCCCTGCCACATTGTCTCGACGATATTCAGGCTGATGGGTTGCGACCTCAGCAAACTTGGTATCTGGTGTCGACTTGGGAATCATGCGCACATGCATATGCGAAAATTCCCCACGAATCTTGATGGAGCGGAAAAGATTTTCCCCATCATAATAAGACTCGATTCGCTCTTCCAATTCCTTGTCTGTCATCTCAAAGCGCTGGCGGAAAATAACCTCTGCCTGATGCGGTACTACTGCTGCATAAGGAATAAGGGCATCTGGTGATACTTCCACAATTTCTGGCTGATCTCCTGATCCTTTGGCCTGATAAGCCTTGCCATCTAAGACAATCAATTCCCCATCAATAGAATCCAAGGTTCCCAAACCAAGGTCACCATGCTCTAGCAATTCTCCTACTGTCATGGTACCACCATAAAGGCCAGCCATCAAGGCTCCAAGGGTATTGTATTGAAATAATTTCACTGGTTCCTGCACGTTCTTATCCATTCACTTTCTTGTCTGTTATACTCAATGAAAATCAAAGACCAAACTAGGAAGCGAGCCGCAGATTGCTCAAAGCACTGCTTTGAGGTTGTAGATAAGACTGACGAAGTCAGCTCAAAACACTGTTTTGAGGTTGTGGATAGAACTGACGAAGTCAGTAACCATATCTACGGCAAGGTGAAGCTGACGTGGTTTGAAGAGATTTTCGAAGAATATTATTCTATAAATGTTACTCCTAAGTATACCACATTTGCCCCTAGATGTGAACGATAGAAACACTCTAGACATTGCCAAGAAGGAAAAAAAAAGGTACAATGTAACAAAATCAAGGGAGGTCTGGAATGAAGAAACAAAGCAAGTACCAAGAGGTTGTTTCCTATCTGAAAAATAGTATCGAGTCTGGACGTTTTCCAACGGGAAGTCGCCTGCCTTCTATCCGTCAACTGAGCCTTGACTTTCACTGTAGCAAGGATACTGTCCAACGAGCCCTGCTGGAATTACGGCACGAACAATACCTCTATGCCAAGCCCCAGAGTGGCTACTATGTCCTAGAACAAGGGCAACACCAGGACCTAGAAATTGAGGTTACCGACGAACATGCCAGCACCTATGACGATTTCCGACTCTGTATCAATGAAACCTTGATTGGCCGAGAAAACTACCTCTTCAACTACTATGACAACCAAGAAGGCTTAGAAGACTTAAGACAATCCATTCATAAACTCCTCTTTGATCAAGCTCTCTACTGCAAGGCTGATCAACTTGTACTGACTTCTGGAACCCAGCAAGCCTTGTTTATCCTCTCTCAAATATCCTTTCCTAGCCAAGCAAAGGAAATCTTGGTGGAACAGCCGACCTACCATCGAATGAATCGCCTCTTGATTGCTCAAGGTCTGGACTATCAAACGATTGAACGAGGCATTGATGGGATTGACTTGGAAGAGCTGGAAGGCCACTTCAAGACAGAAAAAATTAAGTTTTTCTACACCATTCCTCGTTTTCACTATCCTCTGGGGCATTCCTATTCAGAGCAGGACAAACGGGCTATTCTTGACTTAGCTGCTAAGTATGGTGTTTATATCGTAGAGGACGACTATCTGGGGGATTTGGACTCTAAAAAGGGCCAGACCTTCCACTATCTGGATACAGAGGAGCGCGTCATTTATATCAAGTCCTTCTCAACCAGCCTCTTTCCAGCCCTGCGGATTACGGCACTCATTCTGCCAAATGCTATCAAAGAAGCCTTTGTGGCCTACAAAAATATCCTAGACTACGACAGCAACCTCATCATGCAAAAGGCCTTATCACTCTATATTGACAGTCAATTGTTTGAGAAAAACCGTCTAGCTCGCTTGTCCAATCAGGAAGACTACCAAAAACAAATCGAGGAAAGACTAGCTAACACTCCTTGTCCCCTTCCTCATTTCCCCCTTCACGATGGTTTATTACTAGACCTGAGACAGTATCCTAAAATCGCCAGCCTCAAACACAGTCAACTGGGCTTGGACTTCTTTGAAGAGGCTTACTTGTATGCCTGTCCTTATCAATTTGCCAAGGTTTCCCTAGACAATCTAAAAAAAGTTTTAGACTATTTAAAAGCAGAATTGGAATGACTTCCAACTCTGCTTTTTTCTTATACTCTTCGAAAATCAAATTCAAACCACGTCAGCGTCGCCTTACCGTACTCAAGTACAGCTTGCGGCTAGCTTCCTAGTTTGCTCTTTGATTTTCATTGAGTATTATTCTTCAACTTCTGTTAGGCTTGCCGCCTTTTCAAGATATTTTTGGTAGGTGCCGTCATCCTTAAGTTTTTGGATGACCTTGTCCACCACTTCTTTCAAATCAGCACTATTTTTTCTAAGGGCAACTGCATTGGATTCGCCGTCCTTCATCTTCAAGCTGACAGTTGCAACAGCTAGGTCGGCATTTTTAGCAGCGTAGCTAAGGGCAACTGGCTCATCCATGTGAACAGCATCTACTTTTCCAGCCTGCAATTCATTGACTGCTTCACCCATATTGGTTAGGGAAGTTAATTGAGCTTTTGGCAATTGTTCCTTGACCATAGCTTCTGGAACAGTCCCTTTTTGGGCTGCAATATTAGCACTTTCAAGGCTAGTTAAATCCTTGTATTTTTCTACATCAGACTTACGAACCAAGAAACTAATCTTGTTTTCATAGTAAGGGATTGAAAAATCAAAGACTTCTTTTCTCTCGTCAGTAGCGCTAATTCCCGCAACTGCTAGGTCAGCCTTCCCAGTTTGAAGACTAGTCAAGACATTATCAAAACTCATGCTTGAGATTTCCAATTTCACCCCAAGTTCATCAGCGATAGCTTGGGCCATATCAATATCCGCACCGACTACCTGATTTTTCCCTTCAACTAAAGACTGAAATTCAAAAGGTGCATAGTCAGGACTAGTCGCCACAACTAATTTCCCCTTTTGTTTAATGGCTTCAACAGCTGACTGAGAACCATTAGAACCCGACTGGCAAGCTACTAAGAAGAAACTTGCAAGAAAACTACATAAAACAAATATCCATTTTTTTGATTTCATAAATAAACAACCTCTCTGTTAATTTTGTATAATTATAACGCTATCCAAGTTACTTGTCAAGTGTTTTTTTGAATTTTTATCTTAAAAATATTTTTTTCATTCAAGAAAAGGAGCTATCAGTTGATTTCAAGCTCCTTTTTATACAGAATGAATCTATTTTATAGTTCGACAATCTTACCTGTTTCAAAGTAAACAACCCATTCACAGATATTCTTGGCATAGTCTCCAATGCGTTCCAAGAAGGCAATCACTTGGAAATAATCACGGCCTGTAACGATTGCATCTGGATTTTTCTTGATTTCTTCTGTAGCCAAGTCACGAATGCTATCAAAGTAATGGTTGATTTTTTCGTCCATGGCTGCTACTTCATAGGCCTGGTCTACTGAACCATTCAGATAGAGTTCAAGGGCTGCTTCGACGAAGTTCTTGACATCGCGCCCCATTCTCTTGATTTCTTCTTCAACAGCCGGGATACGTTGCTCCCCCTTCATACGAATTGCCGCTTTGGCAATAGAAACGGCATGGTCACCCATACGTTCCAAGTCAGATACAGCCTTCAAGACGGTTAGAACTGTACGCAAGTCCTGAGAAACGGGTTGTTGAAGGGCAATCATTTCAAATGATTTCTTCTCCAACTTCACTTCGTATTCGTTTACTTCTGCATCGTCTTCGATGACTTCCTTGGCCAAATCACGGTCATGCGTAACAAAGGCACGCACCGTACGATTGATTTGGGATAGCACTTCTTGTCCCATAGCGTAGAACTGGTTGTGCAATTTCTCTAAATCTTCTTCAAATTGAGAACGTAACATCATTTATCTCCTTATCCAAATTTTCCTGAAATATAATCTTCTGTTTCCTTGTGTTGTGGGTTGAGGAACATCTTCTTGGTATCGTTAAACTCAATCAAATCTCCATCTAGGAAAAATCCTGTCTTGTCAGAGATACGAGAGGCTTGTTGCATGGAACGTGTAACCAAGAGCATGGTGTATTTATTTTTTAGCCCATACAAGGTTTCCTCAATCTTCCCAGCAGAGATAGGGTCCAAGGCTGAAGTCGGTTCATCCAAAAGAATGATTTTAGGACTGGTTGCCAAGACACGGGCAACACAGACACGTTGCTGTTGTCCACCTGAAAGCCCGATAGCTGAATCATGCAGGCGATCCTTGACCTCATCCCAGATGGAAGCTCGTTGCAAGGCTTTTTCTACTGCTTCATCCAGAACCTGCTTGTCCTTCACTCCATTGATACGAAGCCCGTAAACAACATTTTCGTAGATAGACATAGGGAAAGGGTTTGGTTGTTGGAAAACCATACCAATTTCCTTCCGCAATTCAACTGTATCTGTACGTGGACTGTAAATATTATGGCCGTTATAAACTACTGAACCAGTTGTGGTTACCTCTGGATTGAGATCCCCCATGCGGTTGATAGCCTTTAGGAGGGTTGATTTCCCTGATCCAGATGGACCGATCAAGGCTGTAATTTCCTTAGGTTGGAAAGATAGGGAAACACTATTCAAGGCCTTTTTTTGATTGTAGTAAACGGACAGGTCTGACACCTGTAAAATCGCTTCTGTCATACTGTTTCCTTTCTATCCAAAGTGTCCTGTTACGTAGTCATTGGTTGACTGTAGTTTGGCATTTTGGAAAATATTAGAGGTCTTATCGTACTCGATCAAGTCACCCAAGTAGAAAAATCCTGTGTAGTCACTAGCACGCGCAGCCTGCTGCATGCTGTGGGTCACGATGATGATGGTAAAGTCCTTCTTCAATTCCAACATAGTTTCTTCCAACTGGGCTGTCGCAATCGGATCCAAAGCTGACGCTGGCTCATCCATCAAGAGAATATCTGGTTTAACAGAGATAGCACGAGCGATACAGAGACGTTGCTGCTGACCACCTGATAGGGTCAAGGCTGACTTGTGTAAATCGTCTTTGACCTGGTCCCAAAGGGCAGCTTGACGGAGAGAGGTTTCCACAATTTCATCCAAGACTTGTTTGTCCTTAACTCCTGCACGTTCATGGGCAAAAGTGATATTGCGGTAGATAGACTTGGCAAAGGGATTTGGGCGTTGGAAGACCATCCCGATGTGTTTACGCATTTCATAAACGTTGATTTCTGGACGGTTGACATCAATCCCTTGGTAGAGGATTTGACCTGTGACCTTGGCAATATCAATGGTATCATTCATACGGTTGAGACTGCGGAGGTAGGTTGATTTCCCTGAACCAGAAGGGCCAATTAAGGCCGTAATTTTATTTTTTTCAAATTGCATATCGATGCCCTTGATGGATTCATTTTTACCGTAGTAAACATGTAAATCCTTAGTAGAGAGGGCCACTTTCTCTTCAGGAAAGGTGATGATATGCTTTTCATCCCAATTATATTTTGACATGGCTTCTCCTTTAGGCAGCGGTTAATTTCTTATGTAGGTAGCTTCCGAGTTTGCGGGCTCCAAAGTTAAAGATGAGGATAAAGATAAGGAGCACGGCTGCAGAACCTGCTGATACAATAGTTCCATCAGGAATAGTACCTTCACTATTGACTTTCCAGATGTGGACAGCCAAGGTTTCTGCTTGACGGAAGATAGAGATTGGGCTGGTTACACTGAGAATATTCCAGTTAGACCAGTCAAGTGCTGGAGCGGATTGTCCTGCTGTATAGATAAGTGCAGCCGCCTCACCAAAGATACGGCCAGAAGCCAAGACAACCCCAGTGACAATACCTGGAAGGGCTTCTGGAATGACCACATGGACCACTGTCTCCCAACGAGAAATCCCAAGGGCCAGACCAGCTTCACGCTGCGTATGGTGAACGTGTTTCAAGCTGTCCTCAACATTTCGAGTCATCTGAGGAAGATTAAAGACTGTCAAGGCCAAGGCACCTGAAATGATTGAAAATCCATACTCAAACTGAACTACAAAGATCAAGTAACCAAAGAGACCCACAACCACTGATGGGAGTGAAGACAAGATTTCAATACAGGTTCTGACAAAGTTTGTCACCGGACCTTTTTTGGCATATTCAGCTAGGAAAATCCCAGCTCCCATAGACAAGGGCACAGAAATAATCAAGGTAATAACCAAGAGGAAGAAGGAATTATAGAGCTGAATTCCAATCCCTCCGCCTGCTTGGTAAGAAGATGATTTGCCAGTCAAGAAAGACCAAGAGATGTGGGGCAAACCACGAACCAAGATATAGAGAATCAAGGATGCCAAGATGGCAACGATAATTCCTGCAATTGAGTAGAGGACAGCTGTTGCAATTTTATCTAATTTCTTAGCGTGCATAGTTTTTCTTTCCTCTTTCTTTCGTAATCAATTTAATCACACTGTTGAAGGCCAAACTCATCAAAAGCAAGACTAAGGCCAGTGACCAGAGAACGTTATTGTCAACGGTTCCCATAACGGTATTTCCGATACCCATGGTCAAGACAGAGGTCAAGGTTGCAGCAGGTGTTGTTAGTGAAGTTGGGACAACGGCTGAGTTTCCGACCACCATCTGAATGGCCAAGGCCTCACCAAAGGCACGCGCCATCCCAAAGACCACTGCTGTAAAAATCCCTGAGCGCGCCGCCTTCAAGGTCACACGCCAAATGGTTTGCCAGCGAGTGGCCCCCATAGCCAAACTAGCTTCACGGTAGTGACGAGGCACCGCACGCAAGCTATCCGTTGTCATAAAGGTTACCGTCGGTAAAATCATGACAAAGAGAACGAAAATCCCTGACAAGATTCCAAAACCAGTTCCACCAAAGACACTACGTACAAAGGGAACTACGACCTGCAAACCGATAAATCCATACACAACTGAAGGAATCCCGACCAGCAATTCAATGGCTGGTTGCAAGATTCTAGCACCCTTTGGTGAGACTTCGGTCATAAAGACTGCCGCACCAATGGCAAAAGGAGTTGCGATAAGGCTGATAGGATTGTGACAATAAAGGAACCCAAAATCATTGGAAGGGCACCAAATTGTTTACCTGAAGGATTCCAAGTTTGTCCAAAGAGGAAATCAAAGATATTAACTCCATTGACAAAGAAGGTCGACAAACCTTTTTGGGCTACGAAAATCAAAATCATAGCCACAATGATGACAATCAAAGACAGACAGGCAAAGGTCAAGCCTTTTCCAAGTTTCTCTAGACGAGAGTTCTTCGAGGGAGAAAGTAATTTTTTAGCTAATTGTTCTTGATTCATTAGTGACTCCCTTCTAGTGCTGTCACCGTTCCGACAGCATCTTTTTCAACCTTCATTTCCTTGACAGAAATATAGCCCATCCCCTTAACGATTCCGCTTTGCGCTTCATCAGAGAGGACAAAGTTGAGGAATTCTGCCACCAATTCATTTGGTTGGCCTAGGGTGTACATGTGTTCATAAGACCACAAAGGCCAGTTATTGGTCGTAACATTTTCTGCAATCGGCTCATAGCCATTCAACTTCATGCGTTTCACCGAGTCATCCACATAGGCAAAGGCTAGGTAAGAAATGGCTCCAGGTGTCTGGGAAACAATGTTTTTGACCATCCCATTTGAATCCTGTTCTTGACTCTGCACGGCAGATTGACCATCCATGATAACACTATCAAAGGTTGCACGCGAACCAGAACTTGCCGCGCGGTTGATAATAGAAATGGCTAGGTCTTTCCCACCGACTTCTTTCCAGTTGGTCACTTGACCTGTGAAGATGCTACGGAGTTGTTCAGTTGTTAGATTTTCAACATCAACTTCCTTGTTCACAATCACTGCCAAGCCCGCTACGGCTACCTTATGGTCCACTAGAGCGGATGCGTTGATACCGTCTTTTTCCTCGGCAAATACGTCTGAATTTCCTACATCAACAGCTCCAGACTGAACCTGAGACAGACCTGTACCAGATCCTCCGCCTTGGACGTTGACTGTTTTTCCAACGTGCATAGAGCCAAATTCATCTGCTGCTGCTTCGACCAAAGGCTGAAGAGCCGTTGAACCAACAGCTGTCATGGATTCCCCACGATCAATCCAGCTAGCACATCCCGCCAAAGAACCTGCCAGCAAGAGAGCCGCAAGGGATAGAGCGAGTTTTTTCCTTTTTTTCACTGTTTTTCTCCTTGAAAATAATGGTGAATGCTGTGAATTTTTTCAACTATTTATTTATGTTTTTCTTTTGAAAATTGGGAGCCAACTGAAGTTCTTAGCTTGGTTTTACTTGAAATTTACTCAGTTACCTTTCCCATCAATTTCGACTTAAAATGAAAGACAATTTGAAAAAAATCCATACTTCCACTATAACATAGACAAGCTACTTTGACTAGCATTTTCACTTGAATCTGAGGCCTTTTGGAAAATAATTTTTCAAAACATTTCCAGTCACCTTAGCAAAGCCCAAACCATTGCCTTGAACCAAAACTTGGTACCAACCATTTGGCAGACTTTCTGTCAGCTGAACAGTTTCTCCAGCCACATACTTTACAAACGCTTCTTGGTCAATTTCAACCGACTGCTTGACCTGACTCGGTTTCAAGGCTAGACCAAGAGCAAAACTAGGCTCAAAGCGTTTCTTCTTAAAAGTACCCAGATGCAGGCCATTCCGAGCAATTTTGAGTTTCCCTAAATCTGGTAAAAGTTCTGGCAAGAGATAGAGTTGGTCCCCAAAAGTCTGCAAGATACCCGACAAATTAATTTTCAAGTGTTTTTGTGCAAATTCCTGCCACAAGGTAACTTGTTCACGGCTAAGATTGCTCTTGCTTGCCTTACATTTAGGGGCTGGATTGTCACCTTTAAACTGTAGATGGGCTACAAACTGACCCTCTCCCTTAAAATGATGAGGGTACATACGAGCTGTTTCTGGCAGGTCAATTCCAGCTACCATTCCATTGATATGCTCTACTGGCAACAAATCAAAATTATACTCTTCCAGCAACCACTTGATAATCTCTTCGTTTTCCTCAGGTGCCCAGGTACAGGTTGAATAAACCAAGCGACCACCTTCAGCTAGCATGGTTACTGCATCTTCCAGAATTTCTCTTTGCAAGCTAGCACATTGACTCGGATAATCTAAGCTCCAATAGTCCATAGCATCTGGCTGCTTACGAAACATCCCTTCACCAGAGCACGGGGCATCAAGAACGATTAGGTCAAAATAGCCCTTAAAAATCTTGGCCAAGCGGTCAGCAGATTCATTGGTCACCACAACATTTGTCGCTCCAAAGCGCTCCATGTTTTCTACTAAAATCTTAGCCCGTTTGCTTGAAATTTCATTGGAAACAAGGAGACCCTCCCCTACTAGATAGGCTGCCAGCTGAGTTGATTTTCCACCCGGTGCAGCAGCCAAATCCAAAACTTTCATACCAGGACTGGGCTGGGCTACCTGAGCAACCAGCTGAGCAGCAGGTTCTTGCGAATAAACTAAACCAGTAGCATGCTCAGGCGATTTCCCTGATACCTTTCCATAATGTCCCCAAGGAGTTTGAGGAATGGCATCAGGAAAGGAAACTGGCGCTTCTTTTAAAGGATTGACCCGAAAGGCCGAAACCGCTTCCTCCTCAAAAGAGGCAAGAAAATCTCTTGCCTCATCTCCTAGTATCTCTTCATATTTTTCAACAAATCCTTCTGGAAATTGCATTTAAGTTCTTTTCCTTTCATAAATATAGGACTGAATTTCCTCCTGCATCTCAAGAGGTAACATCATGACCGGCTGTCTGGTTTGAAAATCAAGAGGTTGACCAGATAGGGTCACAACCCGATAGCCCAGACTTTCCCCTAAAATACTAGCAGCAGCATAATCCCATGGTTGCAGATAAGTGACATAGGTCAACAAATGCCCTGACAAAATCTTGGCAAAACTAATGGCCGCACTCCCATAGACACGTACACCGAGGACCGATCGACCCAAATCAGCCAGACCCCATTCATTGGTTTCCAGCATACCACTATTCCCCGCAATGAGAAAATCTCCAAGTGGTTTTGCTTTAAAGGGAGCTAGGGGCTTATCATTTAGACAAACTGGAAAGGCTCCACCACCGTGATAACAATCCCCTTTGACCACATCATAAATGAGACCAAATCGCCCTTGACCATTTTCAAAATAAGCCATCATAACTGCAAAATCTTCCTGCTGGGCTACAAAATTATTGGTCCCATCAATGGGATCAATAACCCAAACCTTGCCCTCTTGAACCGAGGCTCGCAGACAACCTTCTTCAGCACAAATCTTATCCTCAGGATAACGAGATAAAATCTCACTCACCAAGAGCTCCTGAACTTCCTTGTCCAGTCTGGTCACCAAGTCTGTCGGAGAGGTTTTGGTCTCAACTTGCAAATCTTCCTGCATATGGTCAAGAATGTACTGGCCCGCCTTCTTGACAAGCTCTTTGGCAAATTCAAATTTACTTTCCAAGAGAAATCTTCCCTTCCCCTTTTTCCTTGGCAGCCTGAACTGCTCGATAAAGCGAATAGCCACTAACCGTTTCAAATTCTCGGCCCAAACGTTTCTCCTCACTCTTGCTTAGTACGACCGCCTTGAATCCCTTATAAGAATTCAGTAGCTTTTTAGCCTCTACCTTGCCTTCATAGGCAGCTTCAACATCATTAAAAAAAGAAAGCACTGAAGCAAGTTCTTCAGTGCTCCACGACAAATCTAGTGGGTAACTATACTGTTTATTCATTAACTAATACCAGCTCTCATTCTTGCTTCTTTTAGTTCTTGCTTACGGTAACTACGAGGGAGAAAAGCACGAATCTCATCTTCATTAAAACCGATTTGCATGCGTTTGGCATCGATAATAATTGGACGACGCAAAAGGCTAGGATACTGCTCAATCAAATGAAGCAATTCCGATACCGAAATACTCTCTACATCAATATTCAATTTTTGAAAAATTTTTGAACGAGTTGAAATGATGTCATCAGTACCATTTTCGGTCAAGGAAAGGATGTGTTGCAATTCTTTTCTTGTTAAAGGACTGGTCATAATATTGTGTTCCACAAAGGGAACCTTATGTTTTTCTAACCAGGCCTTAGCCTTACGACATGATGTACAGCTCGGTGATAGAAATAGTGTAATCATGCTTTTCTCTTCTTATCTATACTTTGCTAATTCTATTATACAAAAAAATAAAGCGCTTGACTAGGGATTTTTAGAAAAAAAGCCTATTTTTTCAAGAAAAATAGACTGTTTGCGAACGATTGAGGTAAGGTAGATTTAGTTAATTCACTCTTGACAATAGTTTTGAATCACATACCTAACTTATTTACTCAAAATAAGAACATCTTTAGTATTATTTCCTACGACTTTTCAGATACAAATAGCCAAAGAAGCTTTCATAGAGGGCAAAAAAAAGGAGGAAGGCATGGAGGAAAAAGGTCTCTGGCAAAATCAGAATAACAGGATCCTTGGCTGGATCAAAGAGCCAGGTATCATCTCCCACAAAGAGAATTTGATGGAAAAGAGTAAAGAATTGGTCAAAACCAATCAAAACTCCCCCAAGACCAATCAGCACAGGCAAGACTACTAGAGTCAAAAGCCCCTTACTGAATAAAGATAAAAAGCCCTTTTTCACAATCCCTTTGAGAAAGAAATAGAAACTTGGCAGTGTCACTAGAGCTACTATCTGAACCAAGTGGAAGAGATTCTTGACCACCGCAAAGTGGTGCAGACCAGCTGCTGACGAACGAAAATCAGGCATCTGCAAGACCTGACTAAAAGGATTGGTCAGGTAATTCATCAAGATATGAAAGTTATATTGAATGGTTTCGGGTTTTAGATAAACCCGATCTGTTAAATTCAGCCACTGAATTTCCAGCGGATAAAAAATCCAAGCCAAATAAATGGTCAGAAGGATTGAGAAAGAGAGGAGAAAGAGCATAGAGCTCCAAAAGGACAGTTTAGTTTTCATCAAAATCCCACTCCGCAAGGCTAGAAACCACATGAGTCGGTGCGATTGGCAGGTCTGCTACTTCTTCTGCCTTGGTAAAACCTGTTGTCACCAAGAGCGTTGGAATGCCATTGTCAATCCCTGCTCGAATATCCGTCAAATAGTTATCTCCAACCATGATTAATTCTTCACGTTCCAAACCTAAGTGCTCAACCGCCTTATCCATAATGATGGCATTTGGTTTACCTATATAAACAGGCTTCACTCGTGTTGCCACTTCAAGCAGAGTTATCAGTGAACCAGCACCAGGCAAAAGACCGCGTTCTGTCGGGATGTTGAGGTCAGGGTTGGTTCCGATAAAGTGAGCACCCTTTTGGATAGCCAGAGTTGCTGTCGCAAATTTTTCATAATCAACTTGCCAGTCTAGTCCAACTACCACATAGGCAGGATTATCCTTGTCTTCCACATAACCAGCCGCCTTGATGGCTTCCTTGAGCCTGATTCTCCGATGACATAGACAGTCTTTTCAAGCCCCAAGTCGTTCATATAGTCGATAGTCGCCAAAGTCGCTGTGTAGACAGTCGATAGAGGCGTATCAATATTAAAATTCTGAGCCAACATCTCCTGAACACTCTCTGGAGTGCGGGTTGTATTGTTAGTCACAAAGAGATAGGGGATGTCTCGCTTTTGCAATTCATGGACAAAAGCCTCTCCTGCTGGAATTCTGTCTTTCCCCTTATAAATAGTTCCGTCTAAATCAATTAAATAGCCTTTGTATTTCATACTTTCTCCCTAATCCTTTTTTATTTCTTGCCAAGTGATGATAGCTTGGGCATTAGTAGCACCGTCGCTTGTAATCTCATGCTTGCTTTTCAGTCCAGTCCGTTCAACAGCCGATGTAATAACCCCACCTGGTCGAACTTCCTTGACATACTTGAGATTGATTTTCTTGGGAATATATTGGGTCAAAAAATCAGCTCCCATAACCTCAAAAATCCAGTCCAAGTATTTACTGTTATTGACATGACCATTCATATCCAAATCGTAAAAACGGACATGGTAATCCTTGCTGATTGGCTCTTCCAAAGTCTCATACTTTGGTCCGCGGATAAGTTTTTTATCAAAATCAGACTGATACGGAGCCACAATCTCAGGTTCAACAGCATGGACTTTTCGACTGTCGCGGTCCATGAGAACAAAGGTCGCCATCATGTGGATGAGTTCCTGACCTGCTTCATCATAAATGGTAAAGCGACGGTAGCAAAAGAGCCGATTATAGCTCAAAGCTTCCGTTTCGATGGTGATTTCTTCCGCAAAACGAGGCAAACGAACCACCTCAATATCATAGTCTGTGATAATCCAGACCAGATTATGCTCCTCTAAAATAGCCTTATCACTAACACCCAGTTCAATAGACTGCATCCCTGAAACTTGTAAGGATAGTAAAATCACATCGGGAAGCTTGATATGACCGTTCATATCAGCCATATCAAAAGGAATTTTCATTTTCATTTGATAAGTTAAGCCCATCATCCTACTCCAAAATAAATCGTTCTGCTACAGTGTCTCCTAAAAAGAGACCTCTTTTTGTCATGCGCACGCGATCACCATCTATTTGCATGAGACCTTGTTGAACCAAGTCTCTGATAGTTTCTCCATAAAGTCCATCGAAAGACCGTCCAAATTTTTCTTCAAATCGCGTCATAGAGACCCCTGATTTCTTGCGAAGCCCCAGGAACATTTCTTCTTCCATTTGCTCCTTTTGACTCAGGTGCCTTCTGTGATGCGCGCATTGCCTTCCTCAACCGCATTTAGATAATGACGAATGGGACCATGGTTTTTATAGCGAATCCCATTGACATAACCAGATGCCCCAGCACCGATGCCATAGTATTCAGCATTGTCCCAGTACATGAGATTGTGGCGACTTTCAAAACCAGGTTTGGAGAAATTAGAAATCTCATAATGCTCAAAATCAGCTCGCTCCAGCGCTGCGATGATGTACTCAAACATCTCAGCTTCCAGTTCCTCCTTAGGCAGAGGCAATTTCCCTCGTCGCATCCGGTTCATAAAGACAGTATGATTTTCTAAAATCAAGCTATACAAACTCATATGTGGAATATCCAACCAATAGCCTTAGCCACATTGTCCTTAACCTGCTCCATGGTCTGACCTGGCAGTGCATAAATCAAGTCGATGGAGATATTGTCAAAACCAGCCAGTTTCAGGCGGTCGATATTTTCATAAATATCTTTCTCCAAATGACTGCGCCCAATCTTTTTCAGCATCTTATCATCAAAGGTCTGCACGCCTAGCGAAACACGATTGACAGCCGAGTTCTTCAAAACAGCAATCTTATCCGCATCCAAGTCACCTGGATTGGCTTCAATGGTCAACTCTTCTAAGATAGATAAGTCCAAATTTTTAGTCAATCCCTTCAATAACACCTCCAGTTGAGAAGCTGACAAAGCTGTCGGTGTGCCACCACCGATATAGAGGGTTCTCAACTTTTGAATATCATAAGATTGAAACTCTTCTAACAGATGTTCCAAATAACTATCTACCGGCTGATTCTTGATAAAAACTTTTGAAAAGTCACAATAATAACAAATCTGGGTACAAAACGGGATGTGCACATAGGCTGACGTTGGTTTCTTCTGCATAGTCTTATTATACCACAAAAGCGAACAATACTCAGAATTCCGTTTAACAAAATCCTAGCATTGTTCGCTTTTTTATCTAATCATTCTTTGTATTTTATGGATAAAACAACTCTCAGAATCAATCTAGTTCGTTGTTAAAACACAAAAGAATGAATGTTCATTTGACTAAATTTTTAGTCTTCTTTTTTCTTTCCAAGAGCAAGTCCGAGACCGCCTAGCATACCAAGAAGTCCTAGAGATGCAAGAGTCGCATTTGATTCTGTTCCTGTATTTGGCAATACATTTTGAGAATCATTTGATTTAGCTCCATTATCATTAGTAGTCTTAGTATCTACCTGATCTGCATTTGGAGTTGAAGTTGTTGGTA
>AQTU01000003.1:0-81278 GCA_000385835.1 Streptococcus mitis 13/39
TTTATGAGAACGAAATATCTACATTGAAACACTACATTATAGACTGCAAATTGCGTTTAAAAATGGTATAATGGTAAAGTTATATAGTCCCGATAAGATGGTAGGTATTTATCACTAAGAATTTTCCTATCAGTACTTTGCAACTCGCAAAGAATGACGGCTCCAAAGTCGCTCATCATTCTACGGATGCCGCTATAGGGCGGTCATCCTATGCGCCTTACTAGCTTTAGAAATAAAAAAGTATCGTTTTTATTTCTTACGCGTTGTAACTCTTAGAAAATGAAAATACCTATCAGTACTTTGTAACTCTATAACACTATTTTTAAGGGGGGACATTTTTATGTCAGAACGTAAATTATTCACGTCTGAATCTGTATCTGAGGGGCATCCAGATAAGATTGCAGACCAAATTTCAGATGCGATTTTGGATGCTATTTTAGCCAAGGATCCAGAGGCGCACGTTGCTGCTGAGACAGCTGTATATACTGGTTCCGTCCACGTTTTTGGTGAAATTTCTACAAATGCCTATGTAGATATTAACCGTGTGGTTCGTGATACCATTGCAGAGATTGGCTACACCAATACAGAATATGGTTTTTCTGCTGAGACTGTAGGAGTACATCCATCTTTGGTGGAACAATCTCCAGACATTGCCCAAGGTGTCAACGAAGCCTTGGAGGTTCGTGGGAATGCAGACCAAGATCCGCTTGATTTGATTGGTGCTGGAGACCAAGGGCTCATGTTTGGATTTGCAGTGGATGAAACAGAAGAGCTCATGCCATTGCCAATTTCACTCAGTCATAAATTGGTTCGTCGTCTGGCAGAACTTCGTAAGTCTGGGGAAATTAGCTATCTTCGCCCAGATGCTAAATCACAAGTTACAGTTGAGTATGATGAAAATGACCGTCCAGTACGTGTGGACACAGTTGTTATTTCTACTCAGCACGACCCAGAAGTCAGCAACGAACAAATTCACAATGATGTCATTAACAAGGTTATCAAAGAAGTTATTCCAGCCTCTTACTTGGATGAGCAAACCAAATTCTTCATCAATCCTACTGGTCGTTTTGTAATCGGTGGACCGCAAGGGGACTCAGGTTTGACTGGTCGTAAGATCATCGTAGATACCTATGGTGGCTACTCTCGTCATGGTGGTGGTGCTTTCTCTGGTAAAGATGCGACTAAGGTGGACCGTTCTGCGTCATATGCAGCTCGTTATATTGCCAAGAATATCGTTGCAGCAGGTCTTGCTAAGAAGGCGGAAGTGCAATTGGCTTATGCTATCGGTGTTGCTCAGCCTGTTTCTGTTCGTATCGATACCTTCGGTACAGGAACAGTAGCCGAAAGCAAACTTGAAAAAGCTGCTCGTCAAATCTTTGACCTTCGTCCTGCAGGAATTATCCAAATGCTGGACCTCAAGCGCCCAATTTACCGTCAAACAGCGGCTTATGGACACATGGGACGTACAGATATTGACCTTCCATGGGAACGTTTGGATAAGGTAGATACTTTGAAAGAAGCAGTCAAATAGATAAGAAAACCAACGTTTTGAACGTTGGTTTTTATAAATATAAGTTATCCTTATTTAAATAGGATTTGTAAATTGCTGGCCTGTTATAATTTATTCATTGTTTTTAAAAATGCCCAGTTACCAATTGATTTTGACCCGTATTTTAAGTCCATATGGTCCAGTAATACATAATCGTTTTTTTTGTAGAATGAGGTATTTCTAGCTGTACTAGTTATGAGTCCCAAGTGTTTACAGCCTTTTGATTTGACATAAGGTTCAATCCCTTGTGTCAGAAAAGTACTGCCTATTCCCCGCCCCTTACTTTCTATATTGACAGCTAAAGCCATCAAATACCAATCAAACTCCCCTGATTGTTCTAAATGCTTTTTGGAACGTTTTACAAAGTCAAAGTATTTAAGGAGATTTTGTGGTCGAATGTAGCGAAAAATGTTTGTCCCACCATTTCGTAGATAGGATAGTATACAGAAATCCTTTTGTTGCAAAAGGGCAACTGCAAGTAATTCTCCATCTTGTTCCGCAACCAAACAGTTTCCTTTTTTAATATAGACTCTAGTAAGCAGAATTTGCAATGTTTCTACAAAAGCAGGATAGGAGTCAGGTTTCTTCAAATCATCAGTTATAATCGTTAAGAAGGGATAGTCAAGAAAAGAATTAGCTAATAGTTTTCCAATTTTTTCGTATTCTTCAAGTCTTGCCTCTCGATATATCATGTCTCCCATGCTTGTCTCCTTAATTATCTATAAAATTGTGTATGATAGGATTTCAAGATAAAAAATTGGAGATGATTTAAAAAGCTAAATAAACCCAATTTTGTTCCATAAGGTTTAAAGCACTTTCTAATCTCTCCAAGATTTTATTTGGTTGGAATCGAAATTCCAATTAATTTTTCTGAATAGAGGGTTTTGATATTGGCCTCATCAATAGAGTCCTTATCAATTTTACGTTTCAAGAAAAATTCTTGAATAGCTTCGATTTCAGGTTCACGAATAGCGCGGTGTTTGTTTGAGATGAGGATTTCATAGTGAAGCGGAGCTTGAGTAAAAATAACATCTGTATTCCCTGCAGAATAAACCTCAACAAGGGTTGCATCTGTACTTTCTAGCTGGCTTTTAACAAGTTGCGAGTGTGAGTTTGTCGTATTGATAAGCTTCATAACATTTCCTCCGATTTTCTAATTCTATTATAGCACTTTTTGAATAAAGTAGTTGGATTTAGTCAATATTATGCTGTTTTTTCCAAGATTCAATAGCCCATTTATGGCTACCACGTTTGAGATTTTCAATAGCCTTGTCAATAGGGAACCAGGCGATATGATTAAAGTCTTCTAGTGGCTTTTGCACTTCTTTGAAAGAAGTTGCTTCATAGAGGTAGGCAGGATTGTAGTAGTAGGTGTCACGGTGACGAGAGTAGAAATATTCGTCAGCTTGTCCGTAATAGGTACCAATTTCAGCTGTGAAGCCAAGCTCTTCAATCAATTCACGCTTTAGGGCTTCTTGATGATTTTCACCTGCTTCAATTTCACCACCTGGTAGGAACCAAGCACCATTAGGCGCTTGAACAAGAACAATTTGTTTTTGTTCAGAATCAGGAATAACTGCATATACGCCGTAGCGTGAAACATAGTCAGTATTCGCTTTTTTTTCTCCGAAAGTTGGGTTTGCCATTGCATTTTCCTCGTTAATCTATTATCTTTATTATTATCTTAATGGACAAAGGCCGAACTGTCAAGAATTTATAGTTACTTTTGTAAAAAGGAGCAGAAAATTTTCATTTTCTACTCCTTTTCTATAGGATTTATACTTCTTTTTCAAAAGTTTTAACTTCTGCTTTTTTGGCAGACTTGATTTGAATCTTGCCCTTGCTGGTCATAACTGCCTTGAGGTCTTTTTCACCTGGATTTTCAAGGTAGTAGTCAGTGATTGCGTCCTCAATATAGTCTTGAATAGTACGACGAAGTGGGCGTGCTCCCATTTTTGGATCATAGCCGAGGTCAACCAATTTTTCCTTGACCTTGTCAGTTACATCCAAATGAATGTTATTGCTAGAGAGGCGCTTGTTAACATCTGCTAGCATGAGTTCGACAATCTGAAGAAGGTTATCTTTGCTGAGAGCCTTAAATTCGATAATACCATCAAAACGGTTCATAAACTCTGGGCTAAAGAAGTTACCGAGTTCACCAAGAACAGAGTTGGTACGTCCTTCTCTAGCAGCACCAAATCCAACGCTAGCTTCTGCCTTACCTGTACCTGCATTTGAAGTCATGATGATGATGGCGTCCTTGAAGCTAACGGTACGTCCTTGTCCATCTGTTAAACGACCATCGTCCAAGACTTGAAGGAACATATGCATGACATCTGGATGGGCTTTCTCTACTTCATCCAAGAGAATAAGAGAGTAGGGATTGCGGCGGACTTTTTCAGTTAATTGCCCAGCCTCGTCATAGCCGACATAACCTGGAGGGGCACCTACTAATTTCGCCACACTGTGTTTTTCCATATATTCACTCATATCAAAGCGAATCATGCTGTCAGCAGAACCAAAAAGTTCAATGGCTAGTTGTTTGGAAAGTTCTGTCTTACCGACACCAGTTGGTCCGACGAAGAGGAAGCTTCCGATTGGGCGGTTAGGCGTACCGAGACCGACACGATTACGGCGAATAGCCTTGGCTATCTTATCAACTGCATCGTCCTGGCCAATAACATGAGACTTGAGATCTTCGGCTAGATGGATGAGTTGAGATTGTTCTTTCTCTTTCAAATCGCCAACAGGGATATTGGTTTTCTGCTCGATAATATGCTCAATGGTTTTTTCACTGATGATAGGAGTATCCTGGTCTGTAACCTTTTTCTTTTGCATTTCCTTATACTTGGCAATCTGGTCGCGGAAATAAGCCGCCTTCTCAAAATCTTCCTCTCGTGTAGCTTGAGATTTGAGATTTTCAGCCTCAATCAAACGTTGATCAATTACTTTAGGATCAACAAAATTCAAGGTCAAGTTCATTTTAGAACCAGCTTCATCTAAGAGGTCAATAGCCTTGTCAGGTAAGAAGCGATCTTGGATGTAACGATTGGAAAGAGTTGCAGCTGCTTCAATTGCAGCATCAGTATACTGAACATGGTGATAGTCTTCGTATTTCTTTTGAATTCCTTTGAGGATAATAATCGTTTCCTCCACCGTTGGTTCATCGACTTTAACAGGCTGCATACGACGTTCTAGGGCAGCATCTTTTTCAATGATACGGTATTCATTGAGGGTAGTAGCGCCGACCAGTTGCAGTTCCCCACGAGCAAGGGCTGGTTTGAGGATATTTCCAGCATCCATGTTGCCATCGCCCGCAGAACCAGCACCGACAATTTCATGGATTTCATCGATAAAGAGGATGATGTCTTCACGTTTGCGAATTTCTTCCATGAGTTTTTGCATGCGTTCTTCAAATTGTCCTCGGATACCTGTTCCTTGAACCAGGCTAACCACATCCAGACGGATGACTTGTTTACCTTGTAGTTTATGTGGAACATCGCCATCGACGATTTTCTGAGCTAGACCTTCGACAACGGCCGTTTTTCCGACACCTGGTTCACCGATAAGAACAGGATTATTCTTGGTTCTGCGATTGAGAATTTCGATGACACGGATAATCTCATCGTCGCGCCCAATAACGGGGTCGATATCGCCACGACGAGCAATCTCAGTTACATTGATACCAAATTCTTCTAGCAGGCCTTTTTCTTGGCTTGGTGGAGGAGTTTGAGCAGGTCCACGATTTTGGGAACCATAACCTCCGTTTCCACCGTAACCTCCACCTGATTGGGTTGGGGGAGTCGGTGGAGTGTTGTTAGAAGGTCTAAAATTGTTTAGGTCATTGAAGAAATCTCCGAAAGGATCAAAGTCACGATTGTTCAGATCTGTCATACCTTTAAAGAGGCTATTGTTAGGATCTGTTTTGATAATCTTATAGCAGTTTTGACAGAGGTCAATTTGTTTTTGCTTTCCATTGAGATTGGTATAAAGATGAATTGTTGAGTCGTTTATTTTACAGTTTTGACAAAGCATACATCTACCTCATTTCTTTCTTTAGCTTGACCTGTCCAAAGGTCAAAAATAGTCAAATTTCTATACTCTCATTATAACAGGATTGGGGTGTAAAGCAAGTAAAAAGATTGAAGCTTTGGGAAGTTGTTACAATAATGATCTTTGTGAATTTGGGCTATAAAAAAATCCTATTTGTGAGACAAAAAGGATTTTGGTTAGACATGCAGGGTGTAATCCCAGCTTGTTTTGTATTAGTAAAGGAGTTCGTAAATCTCCATTGCAATCAAGTCAATGCTGTCAAACGTATAAGTTTCGCGAGCTTCGACATCACGAAGGGTAAAGATTGAGCCGTTTTCTTCGTCGTGGCTGTATGCAACTTCTGCAACAACAACTCCTTCGCGTTCAAAATTACGTTTTAAATTTCCGCCGTCTTTTGCCATTGCTTCAAGGCGGTTGATGATTCTAACCAAATGTGATTCCATTTTGATTCTCCTTCATTTCTTATCGTTACTATTTTACCATAAAGGAGGCCAAATTGACTAGAAAAAACTAAGATTTCTCGCTAATTCTACCAGCTGAAAGATTTTTTGAATAAATTAGACAAAAGATTTGAATTTTAATTCAATTCATGTTATAATCATACAGTATTCTATTTTAGAAAGCAGTGTGACTATGAATTTTTCTTTTTTACCAAAGTATTTACCTTATTTTAACTATGGGGCTGTCGTGACGGTTCTCATTTCTATCTGTGTTGTCTTTTTGGGAACTATTTTGGGGGTTGTCTTGGCTTTTGGGCAACGTTCAAAGTTTAAACCGCTTGTTTGGCTTGCCAACTTATACGTTTGGATTTTCCGCGGGACACCGATGATGGTTCAGATTATGATTGCCTTTGCTCTTATGCATATCAATGCTCCGACTATTCAGGTTGGGATTTTGGGTGTTGATCTTTCTCGTCTGATTCCAGGGATTTTGATTATCTCAATGAACAGTGGTGCTTATGTTTCTGAGACTGTTCGTGCCGGAATTAATGCGGTTCCTAAGGGGCAGTTAGAGGCGGCCTATTCTTTAGGGATTCGTCCTAAAAATGCGATGCGCTATGTGATTTTGCCACAAGCTATCAAAAATATTTTGCCAGCATTGGGGAACGAATTTATCACTATTATCAAGGATAGTTCCCTCTTATCAGCTATCGGTGTCATGGAGTTGTGGAATGGGGCTACAACAGTTTCTACAACAACCTATCTACCTTTAACACCACTTTTATTTGCAGCCTTTTATTACTTGATTATGACTTCTATTTTGACAGTAGCCTTGAAAGCTTTTGAAAAACGTATGGGACAAGGAGATAAAAAATAATGACAGAAACCTTGATAAAAATTGAAAATTTACATAAATCCTTTGGAAAGAATGAAGTATTGAAGGGCATCAACCTCGAGATTAAAAGAGGTGAAGTTGTTGTTATTATCGGTCCTTCAGGAAGCGGGAAATCTACCTTGCTTCGTTCTATGAATTTGTTGGAAGAAGCAACCAAAGGGAAGGTTATCTTTGAGGGAGTTGATATTACGGACAAGAAGAATGACCTCTTTGCCATGCGTGAGAAGATGGGGATGGTTTTCCAACAATTTAATCTCTTTCCTAATATGACTGTGATGGAAAATATCACCTTGTCTCCTATCAAGACTAAAGGTGAAAGTAAGGAAGTTGCAGAGAAGAGAGCTAAGGAACTTTTGGAAAAAGTTGGTTTACCAGATAAGGCAGATGCTTACCCTCAGAGTTTGTCAGGTGGCCAGCAACAACGGATTGCCATCGCTCGTGGTTTAGCTATGGAACCTGATGTCTTGCTCTTTGACGAGCCAACTTCAGCCCTGGACCCTGAAATGGTAGGAGAGGTGTTGGCTGTTATGCAAGACTTAGCCAAGTCAGGAATGACCATGGTTATCGTAACACATGAAATGGGATTTGCTCGTGAGGTGGCAGACCGTGTCATCTTTATGGCAGACGGTGTGGTTGTTGAAGACGGAACACCCGAACAGATTTTTGAACAAACCCAAGAACAGCGGACTAAAGACTTCTTGAGTAAGGTTTTATAATCTATTATAAAATTTCAAGACAAGATTAGTGAAAAGCTAGGCTCAATACCAGTCAAGTGGAACTTACTTTGAGAAGTTCCCCCCCTTATTAATAACATCCATAAATTGGATATTAGGATTTTTTATATAAAGTAGTTTTGTGTTAAAATATAATTGTTCCATATGATTCTCTCTAATGATGGTTTGGTCGCTTTTCATTATGGGTCATATGGAACTTTTTTCTACAAGAAAATAGGTTTCATAGTATTTATAATAGATTTACCCACTACAAATAATATAGAGCATTTTTTATGTGCAAAACTCAAGGAAATCATCGCTTTTTTCACAAAAAAATGCTATAATGAAGGGTATGAAATATCACGATTATATCTGGGATTTAGGTGGAACTTTACTGGATAATTACGAAACTTCAACAGCTGCCTTTGTTGAAACATTGGCACTGTATGGTATCACACAAGACCACGACAGTGTCTACCAAGCTTTAAAGGTTTCTACTGATTTTGCGATTGAGATATTCGCTCCCAACTTAGAGAATTTTTTAGAAAAGTACAAGGAAAATGAAGCCAGAGAGCTAGAACATCCGATTTTATTTGATGGAGTTTCTGGTTTATTGGAAGACATTTCAAATCAAGGTGGCCGTCATTTTTTGGTTTCTCATCGAAATGATCAGGTCTTGGAAATTTTAGAAAAAACCTCTATAGCAGCTTATTTTACAGAAGTGGTGACTTCTAACTCAGGCTTTAAGAGAAAACCAGATCCTGAGTCCATGATTTATTTAAGAGACAAGTATCAAATTAACTCTGGTCTTGTCATCGGTGATCGGCCGATTGATATCGAAGCAGGGCAAGCTGCTGGACTCGATACCCACTTGTTTACCAGTATCGTGAATTTAAGACAAGTATTAGACATGTAAGAAAAAGGAATAAGATGACAGAAGAAATTAAAAATCTGCAGGCACAAGATTATGATGCCAGTCAAATTCAAGTTTTAGAGGGCTTAGAGGCTGTTCGTATGCGTCCAGGAATGTATATCGGATCGACCTCAAAAGAAGGTCTTCACCATCTAGTCTGGGAAATTGTTGATAACTCAATTGATGAGGCCTTGGCAGGATTTGCTAGCCATATTCAAGTCTTTATTGAGCCAGATGATTCGATTACTGTTGTCGATGATGGGCGTGGTATCCCCGTCGATATTCAGGAAAAACAGGTCGACCTGCCGTTGAGACTGTCTTTACTGTTCTTCACGCTGGAGGAAAGTTTGGCGGTGGCGGATATAAGGTCTCAGGTGGTCTTCACGGAGTGGGGTCCTCAGTTGTTAACGCCCTTTCAACTCAATTAGACGTTCATGTCCACAAAAATGGTAAGATTCATTACCAAGAATACCGTCGTGGTCATGTTGTCGCAGACCTTGAGGTGGTTGGAGATACGGATAAAACGGGAACAACAGTTCACTTTACACCGGACCCAGAAATCTTTACGGAAACAACAACCTTTGATTTTGATAAATTAAATAAACGGATTCAAGAGTTGGCCTTTCTAAATCGCGGTCTTCAAATCTCCATCACAGATAAGCGCGAAGGTTTGGAACAAACCAAGCATTACCATTATGAAGGTGGGATTGCTAGTTACGTTGAATATATTAACGAGAACAAGGATGTTATCTTTGATACACCAATCTATACTGACGGTGAGATGGAGGATATCACAGTTGAAGTAGCCATGCAGTACACAACGGGCTACCATGAAAATGTCATGAGTTTTGCCAATAATATCCACACCCATGAAGGTGGAACGCATGAACAAGGTTTCCGTACAGCCTTGACACGTGTTATCAACGATTATGCTCGTAAAAATAAGTTACTGAAAGACAATGAAGACAACCTAACAGGGGAAGATGTTCGTGAAGGATTAACTGCTGTTATCTCAGTTAAACACCCAAATCCACAGTTTGAAGGACAAACCAAGACCAAATTGGGAAATAGCGAAGTGGTCAAGATTACCAATCGCCTCTTCAGTGATGCCTTTTCTGATTTCCTTATGGAGAATCCTCAAATTGCAAAACGCATTGTAGAAAAAGGAATTCTAGCTGCTAAGGCTCGTGTGGCTGCCAAGCGTGCGCGTGAAGTCACTCGTAAAAAATCTGGTTTGGAAATTTCCAACCTTCCAGGTAAACTAGCAGACTGCTCTTCTAACAATCCTGCTGAAACAGAACTCTTCATCGTCGAAGGAGACTCAGCTGGTGGGTCAGCCAAATCTGGTCGTAACCGTGAATTTCAGGCAATTCTTCCAATCCGCGGTAAGATTTTGAACGTTGAAAAAGCAAGTATGGATAAGATTCTTGCTAATGAAGAAATTCGTAGTCTTTTCACAGCGATGGGAACAGGATTTGGTGCAGAATTCGATGTTTCAAAAGCCCGTTACCAAAAGCTCGTTTTGATGACCGATGCCGATGTCGATGGAGCCCATATTCGTACTCTTCTTCTAACCTTGATTTATCGTTATATGAAACCAATACTAGAAGCTGGTTATGTTTATATTGCCCAACCTCCAATCTATGGTGTCAAGGTTGGAAGCGAGATTAAAGAATATATCCAGCCAGGAGCGGATCAAGAAATTAAACTCCAAGAAGCTTTGGCCCGCCATAGTGAAGGACGTGCCAAACCAACCATTCAGCGTTATAAAGGTTTGGGTGAAATGGATGATCACCAGTTGTGGGAAACAACCATGGATCCCGAACATCGCTTAATGGCAAGAGTTTCTGTGGACGATGCTGCAGAAGCAGATAAAATCTTTGATATGTTGATGGGGGATCGAGTAGAGCCTCGTCGTGAATTTATCGAAGAAAATGCCGTCTATAGTACACTTGATGTCTAAAAAATCGGGAGAACTAGTTCCCTTGGTCTAAAAAATATGATATAATCATTACGATTGTTTCAAGTTAAAAAGGAGTTTAATATGTCTGGTAGTCTAGTAGTATATCTTATAATTGCAATTGCAATTATATTGCTGATTTCATATGCTATAGCAATTTATGTACGGAAACGCAATGAAAGTAAATTAGCAATTTTAGAAGAGAAAAAAGAAGAGCTGTACAATCTTCCAGTTAATGATGAAGTTGAAGCTGTAAAAAATATGCACTTGATTGGACAAAGTCAAGTGACTTTCCGTGAATGGAACCAAAAATGGGTTGACCTATCTCTTAACTCTTTTGCAGATATCGAAAATAATCTTTTTGAGGCAGAAGGCTATAACAACTCATTCCGTTTTTTCAAGGCCAGTCATCAAATAGACCAAATCGAGAGTCAAATTACCTTGATTGAAGAAGATATTGCGGCAATTCGCAATGCTTTGGCAGATTTGGAGAAACAAGAGTCTAAAAATAGTGGACGTGTTCTTCATACTTTGGACTTGTTTGAAGAGTTGCAACACCGAGTGGCTGATCATTCTGAAGAATATGGCCAAGGTTTATCTGAAATCGAAAAACAATTGGAAAATATCCAATCAGAGTTTTCTCAGTTTGTTACTTTGAACACTTCAGGTGACCCAGTAGAAGCTGCTGTGATTTTGGATAATGCTGAAAATCATATTTTGGCTTTGAGTCACATTGTTGACCGCTTACCAGCGATTGTAAAAACATTATCTAAACAGCTGCCTGATCAATTAGAAGACTTGGAAGACGGTTACCGTAAGCTTTTAGATGCTAATTATCATTTTGCTGAAACGGATATTGAATCTCGCTTCCAATTGCTTTATGAAGCTTTGAAGAAAAACCACGAAAATATTGCACAATTAGAGTTGGATAATGCTGAGTATGAAAATACTCAAGTTCAAGAAGAAATCAATACACTCTATGATATCTTTACACGAGAAATCGCTGCTCAAAAAGTAGTAGAAGGCTTAGTTGCAACCCTTCCTACATATTTGAAACACATGAAAGATAGTAATGCTGTTTTAGTGGAAGATATTCAACGATTGAGTAACAATTACCTACTATCTGAAACAGATGTTAGTCATGTTCATAGATTACAAGCTGAGTTAGAGTCTTTGGAAGAATCTGTATTGGAATTAACTTCTGAACAAGAGGAACATTCTGAACCTTATTCATTCCTTGAAGATCGTTTGGAAAACTTACAAGCGACTTTGAAGGAAATTGAAGATGAACAAGTTGCGGTTAGTCAACGCCTTGC
This sequence comes from Streptococcus mitis 13/39, assembly GCA_000385835.1. GTDB lineage: Bacteria > Bacillota > Bacilli > Lactobacillales > Streptococcaceae > Streptococcus > Streptococcus mitis_AI. The sequence goes on from AQTU01000003.1 coordinate 11,840, forward strand.
TCAGATTGAAAAAGATGATATCAATGCTCGCCAGAAGGCAAATGTTTATGTTAATCGTCTTCACACGATTAAGAGATATATGGAAAAACGCAATCTTCCAGGTATTCCTCAGAATTTCTTACAGTTGTTCTTTACAGCAAGTAACCATACTGAAGAGTTGATGGCTGAACTAGAAGAAGCTCGGGTCAATATCGAAGCTGTGAACCGTATGCTTGAAATTACAACCAATGATATGGAAGCACTTGAAGAAGAAACATATAATATTGTTCAATATGCAACATTGACAGAACAATTGCTACAGTATTCGAACCGTTACCGCTCATTTGATGAACGAATTCAAGAAGCTTTTAATGAATCATTAGAAATTTTTGAAAAAGAATTTGATTATCATGCTTCATTTGATAAGATTTCGCAAGCTTTGGAAGTTGCAGAACCAGGTGTAACCAACCGTTTTGTCACTTCATACGAAAAAACACGTGAGACGATTCGTTTCTAACATAATAAAAGGCTCTATAATATTTGTAGTGGGTAAATCCCCCTATAGATATTATGGAGCCTATTTTTTTGTTCAAAACGAGTAATAGTACTTATTTCTCATTGAAATTATAGCCTGAATTTGATATGATATTTCTATGGATAAAAGTAGAGCAAATCGTGTTGAGCACGATAAAAAGAGAATCGGTTTAATAGCCCTAGTAGCTATCTTTTCAGTAAGTATTTGTGTCCTTGGTTCAATGATTGGATACAAAGTATATACAAAGCAAAGTTTTGAACAAAGGATTGAATCTCTCAAAAAAGAGAAAGATGATCAATTGAGTGAGGGAAATCAGAAAGATCATTTTCGTAAGGGACAAGCCGAAGTAATTGCCTATTATCCTCTCCAAGGGGAGCAAGTGATTTCATCTGTAAAAGAAATCATGACACAGGATATTAAGGAAAATCTGGAAGACAAGGAAAATCTAGTTTTTTATTATACGGAGAAACAGGATTCGACTTTAAAAGGGATTGTTAACCGAAGTGTGATGAAACAAGTCTATGATTTAACTTCGTCAAAAGTTGAAGAGACTGAAAAAACTAGTCTGGCAAAAGTCCATTTGACAGAAGATGGTAAACCTTTTACACTTGATCAATTATTTTCAGATCCTAGTAAAGCCAAAGAGAAACTAATAAAAGAACTGACTTCTTTTTTACAGGATAAAAAATTGGAGCAAGAAAAGATCGATCAGCTTGTTAAAGGTTTCTCTGACCAAGACTTGTCTGCATGGAATTTTGATTACAAGGATAGTCAGATTATCCTTTATCCAAGTCAGTCAGTTGAAAATCTAGACGAGATTGCATTGCCAGTATCTAGTTTCTTTGAAGTTATTCAGTCCTCTTATTTTTTAGATAAGGATGCAGAGCTATATAAGGCTTATTATGAAAAGAAAAATCGTAAAGTAGTAGCCTTGACTTTTGATGATGGACCAAATCCTGCAACGACAAATCAAGCATTAGATACACTTTCTAAGTATGGTATCAAGGCAACTTTCTTTGTTTTAGGTAAGAATGTTTCTGGAAATGAAGAGATTTTGAAACGTATGAAATCGGATGGCCATGTTATTGGAAACCATAGTTGGAGTCATCCAGTGCTTTCTAAACTTTCCCTTGATGAAGCTAAAAAACAGATTACTGATACTGAAGATGCGCTAACTAAAGTGTTGGGGTCTAGCTCCAAACTTATGCGCCCCCCTTATGGGGCTATTACAGATGACATTCGCAATAGTCTCGATTTGAGCTTTATTATGTGGGATGTCGATAGTCTGGACTGGAAGAGTAAAAATGAAGCATCTATTTTGACAGAAATTCAGCGTGAAGTCAAGAATGGTTCTATTATTCTCATGCATGATATCCATGCTGAGACAGTGAATGCTTTACCAAAGGTCATTGACTATTTGAAAGGTCAAGGTTATGACTTTGTAACCATACCAGATTTGTTAGACTCTCGTCTTAAAGCTCACCAACTCTATTATGACCGTGATCAATAATAAACAAAATCTAAAGAGAAAAGTTTTCCTTGAAAATTTGGCTCTTTGGATTTTCTTCTCATAGAAAGGAAAAATAATGAAATCTTATACTTTAAATAATGGTGTTACGATTCCAGTACTGGGATTTGGAACCTGGAAAGCTGAAAATGGAGAGATTGCCTATCAAGCTGTACTAGAGGCTTTAAAGGCTGGTTATCGTCATATCGATACGGCAGCTATTTATAAAAATGAAGAAAGCGTTGGTCGTGCCATTCAAGATAGTGGCGTTCCGCGTGAGGAAATTTTTGTAACCAGCAAACTCTGGAATACAAATCACAACTATGAGCAAGCTCGTCAGGCTTTTGAAGAGTCTTTAGAGAAGCTGGGCTTGGAATATTTGGATTTGTATTTGATTCATTGGCCAAATCCAAAACCTCTCAGAGAAAATAACCACTGGAAAATCCGAAATTCAGAAGTTTGGAGGGCTATGGAAGACCTCTATCAAGAAGGCAAAATCCGTGCCATTGGAGTTAGTAATTTCCTTCCCCATCATTTGGATGCCTTGCTTGAAACAGCAACTATCGTTCCAGCGGTCAATCAAGTTCGTTTGGCTCCAGGAGTGTATCAAGAGGAAGTCGTAGATTATTGTCGAGAAAAAGGAATTTTATTGGAAGCTTGGGGACCTTTTGGTCAGGGAGAACTGTTTGATAGCAAGCAAGTGCAAGAAATAGCTGAAAATCACGGAAAGTCTGTTGCTCAGATAGCCTTGGCATGGAGCTTGGCAGAAGGATTTTTACCGCTTCCGAAATCTGTCACAGCATCTCGTATTCAGGCTAATCTTGATTGTTTTGGAATTGAATTGAGTCATGAAGAAAGGGAAACCTTAAAAACAATAGCTGTTCAGTCGGGTGCTCCACGAGTTGATGATATGGATTTCTAGAAAATCATAAAAAGAATTGTACATTGTTCTAATTTTTGATATAATAGTCTGCAGGAAAGAAAGTCTTATGGCGTTCTTCAAGCGAGCTTGGGATAGTGGGAGCCAAGTAGTGCAAAATAAGGAACTGGCGCTTTCTGTAGTATTTTCAAAAACAATGAAGTAATAAATTAGGGTGGAACCGCGTTTCTGACGCCCCTAGTCGTAAGGCTTGGGTGTTGAAATTCGGTTCTTTTTGAATTCGTCTAATGCCTAAGTAGAAAGGAGCATAATGCTTAAAGGATCTTGTTTATGTAAAGCAGTCACCTACACTCTAGATGAAGAATTGTCGGAAATAGTTTTTTGCCATTGCTCATTTTGTCGGAAAGCAACTGCGTCTGCCTACACAGTTAATGCCAAAGTTAGCAGCAAAAATCTGGCACTGTATGGAAAAGAGAATTTGGTTACTTTTAGTTCATCTCCAGGTAAACAACGTTATTACTGCCAGAATTGTCACAGTCAAATTTTCACTACTCAAGAAAATATACCAGAAGTTTGTGCTTTGAAATTAGGAACAATAGATGAATGCGATCAGAATTTACAAACTGTTCCCAAACGTCATATTTTTCAGGACCCAGCTTTTTCTTGGTTGCTTGATAAATAAATTTAAAAAGATAATATAAATAAAAGGAGAAAACAATGTCTAAAAAATTGACTTTCCACTGCGTCAGTGGCAGAAACCTCCTTATAGTCGGACTGCCCCACGCTCAGCACTAGAGTGCTTGAGCTAGACGCAGTACTAACTCGTCTTGCCTCGTATGATCGACGAGGCAGACTCGTGTCGCAAGTAATTTATATAAAAAGGAGTAAACAATGTCTCAGAAATTAACATTTCAAGAAATTATTTTGACTTTGCAACAATTTTGGAATGACCAAGGTTGTATGCTTATGCAGGCTTATGATAATGAAAAAGGTGCGGGAACCATGAGTCCTTACACTTTCCTTCGTGCTATCGGACCTGAGCCATGGAATGCGGCTTATGTAGAGCCATCGCGACGTCCTGCTGACGGTCGTTACGGAGAAAATCCTAACCGTCTCTACCAACACCACCAATTCCAGGTGGTCATGAAGCCATCTCCATCAAACATCCAAGAACTTTACCTTGAGTCTTTGGAAAAATTGGGAATCAATCCTTTGGAACACGATATTCGTTTCGTTGAGGACAACTGGGAAAACCCATCAACTGGTTCAGCTGGTCTTGGTTGGGAAGTTTGGCTTGACGGTATGGAAATCACTCAGTTCACTTATTTCCAACAAGTTGGTGGATTGGCAACTGGCCCTGTGACTGCGGAAGTTACCTATGGCTTGGAGCGTTTGGCCTCTTATATTCAAGAAGTAGACTCTGTCTATGATATCGAGTGGGCTGATGGTGTAAAATATGGAGAAATCTTTATCCAGCCTGAGTACGAGCATTCAAAATATTCATTTGAAATTTCTGATCAAGAAATGTTGCTGGAAAACTTTGATAAGTTTGAAAAAGAAGCTGGTCGTGCTTTGGAAGAAGGTTTGGTTCACCCTGCCTATGATTATGTTCTCAAATGTTCACACACCTTTAACCTGCTTGACGCGCGTGGTGCGGTATCTGTAACAGAGCGTGCAGGCTATATCGCTCGTATCCGTAACTTGGCTCGTGTCGTAGCCAAAACCTTTGTCGCAGAACGCAAACGCCTAGGCTACCCACTTTTGGATGAAGAAACCCGAGCTAAACTCTTAGCAGAAGACGCAGAATAAAGAGAGTGACAAATTACGAAAATGGGCGAACAGAGTGAGCCCTGAGCCAGTTGCCGCAGTGATGAAGGTATCCTTTCACATAAGGCAAGCTGGAAAATAAAAAGATACTTTTCGGAGAAAAAACATGACAAAAAACTTATTAGTAGAACTCGGTCTTGAAGAATTACCAGCCTATGTTGTCACACCAAGTGAAAAACAACTAGGCGAAAAAATGGCAGCCTTCCTCAATGAAAATCGCCTGTCTTTTGAAGCTATTCAAACCTTCTCAACACCACGTCGTTTAGCTGTTCGTGTGACTGGTCTTGCAGACAAACAGTCTGATTTGACAGAAGATTTTAAGGGGCCAGCAAAGAAAATTGCCTTGGATAGTGATGGGAACTTCACCAAAGCAGCTCAAGGATTTGTCCGTGGAAAAGGCTTGACGGTTGAAGATATTGAATTCCGTGAAATTAAGGGTGAAGAATATGTCTATGTCACTAAGGAAGAAATTGGTCAAGCAGTTGAAGCCATTGTTCCTGGTGTTGTAGATGTCTTGAAGTCCTTGACTTTCCCTGTCAGCATGCACTGGGCTAACAACACCTTTGAATACATCCGCCCTGTTCACACTTTAACTGTTCTTTTAGATGAAGAAGAGTTTGATTTAGATTTCCTTGATATCAAGGGAGGTCGTGTGAGCCGTGGTCATCGTTTCTTGGGACAAGAAACTAAGATTCAGTCAGCATTGAGCTATGAAGAAGACCTTCGTAAGCAGTATGTAATCGCAGATCCACGTGAACGTGAGCAAATGATTGTTGACCAAATTAAGGAAATTGAGGCAAAACATGGTGTACGTATTGAAATTGATGCTGATTTGCTTAACGAAGTCTTGAACTTGGTTGAATACCCAACTGCCTTTATGGGAAGTTTTGATGCTAAATACCTTGAGGTTCCAGAAGAAGTCTTGGTAACTTCGATGAAAGAACACCAACGTTACTTTGTTGTTCGTGATCAAGATGGCAAGCTCTTGCCAAACTTCATTTCTGTTCGTAATGGAAATGCAGAGTATTTGGAAAATGTCATCAAGGGAAATGAAAAAGTCTTAGTTGCTCGTTTGGAAGACGGAGAATTCTTCTGGCGTGAAGACCAAAAATTGGTTATTTCTGACCTTGTTGAAAAATTAAACAATGTCACTTTCCATGAGAAGATTGGTTCCCTTCGTGAACACATGATTCGTACGGGTCAAATCGCTGTACTTTTGGCAGAAAAAGCTGGTTTGTCAGTGGATGAAACAGTTGACCTTGCTCGTGCAGCAGCCATTTACAAGTTTGACTTGTTGACAGGTATGGTTGGCGAATTTGACGAGCTCCAAGGTATTATGGGTGAGAAATATGCCCTTCTTTCTGGTGAAACTCCAGCAGTTGCAGCTGCTATTCGTGAACACTACATGCCTACATCAGCCGAAGGAGAACTTCCAGAGAGCAAGGTTGGAGCCATTCTAGCCATTGCAGACAAATTGGATACGATTTTGAGTTTCTTCTCAGTAGGTTTGATTCCATCAGGTTCTAATGACCCTTATGCCCTTCGTCGTGCGACGCAAGGTGTGGTTCGTATCTTGGATGCCTTTGGTTGGCACATTGCTATGGATGAGTTGATTGATAGCCTTTATGCTTTGAAATTTGACAGCTTGACTTATGAAAATAAGACAGAGGTTATGGACTTTATCAAGGCTCGTGTTGATAAGATGATGGGTTCTACTCCAAAAGATATCAAGGAAGCAGTACTTGCAAGTTCGAACTTTGTTGTGGCGGATATGTTGGAAGCGGCAAATGCTCTTGTAGAAGCAAGTAAGGAAGAAGACTTCAAACCATCTGTTGAATCACTTTCTCGTGCCTTTAACTTGGCTGAGAAGGCAGAAGGAGTTGTTACAGTTGATTCAGCTCTCTTTGAGAATGAAGAAGAGAAAGCCTTGGCAGAAGCAGTAGAATCACTCGTTTTGTCAGGGACTGCCAGTCAGCAATTGAAACAACTTTTTGCTCTTAGCCCAGTCATCGATGCCTTCTTTGAGAATACCATGGTTATGGCTGAAGACGAGGCAGTCCGTCAAAATCGTTTGGCAATCTTGTCTCATTTAACTCAAAAAGCAGCTAAACTTGCACGTTTTAACCAAATCAATACCAAATAAAATCTGTTAAACGGATTAAATCTTATCATAAAGGAGAGAAACATGGATCCTAAAAAAATTGATCGTATTAACGAGCTTGCCAAAAAGAAAAAAACAGAAGGCTTGACCCCAGAAGAAAAAGTAGAACAAGCCAAACTACGTGAGGAGTACATCGAAGGTTATCGTCGCACTGTTCGTCACCACATCGAAGGGATCAAAATTGTGGACGAAGAAGGAAACGATGTTACACCAGAGAAACTACGTCAAGTCCAACGTGAAAAAGGTTTACATGGCCGTAGTCTCGATGACCCAAATTCATAATAAATATTCTTTCTTTTAATGAAATAATAATCAAAAGACTAGCAGACACAAACTGCTAGTCTTTTGTCACTTAAAAAGGAACCAAAATGGTTCCTAAAAGTATTAGTTACTTGCGCCAGATGTAGCGTCTGCGCCACCACCGTGACCTCCAGCATCACTTGCATCAGAAGCTCCAGATGTAGCATCTGCATCGCCGTGACCATGTCCGCCAGCAGGAGCTGCAGCATTTCCACCAACTAGACGTTGACCAGTTGTATTGAGGTACCAGTCAAGCCATGGTTGGAAATTAAAGATGATTTCATTGATTCCAGCATATGAACCATCTGGATAGTACATTGCTTGGTAATTATGGGTATTAATAACACCTTCAGGTGTTCCTGGTACAATTGTACGGACATATTCTTGGTCCCCATTACGCAATACGCCGACAACCCATTCAACGTTTTTCATTCTAGAATCTGGCAATGTACCGTGTACTGTTCCTAATCTATTTCCTGATTGAGCACGGACACGTTTACCAAACATTGTATCTGGGTCTTGGTGTGCGTTATTAAAGTACAAGAATTGATTATTATCATCTGCAAATGTCAATTCAAATGGCATTGCTTTCAAGAACATGTCAAGTTGGTTAACTGTCAAGATACCGTGGTCTAATTTAACGTAAGTATCTCCAGAAACAGCTCCAACAAGTTCAGCAGCTTTTTCTACCCATTCAGGATCATCTGGATCAACACCTTGGATAGTAGTTGCAATTGAATTTGTACAATATAAATCTTCTGGCTCAATTGGTTTTGGTTTTTTCAATTTTGAAACGACTCCCACATATTTTACAAAGTTGTCCAAGCATGTTTCAAGGAAATTAACAGTTCCTTCATTCGTGATATTTCCATTAACATCAAAAGCTTCTTTAGCTTTACCAAGAAGGAATTCATTTCCTGGAAGAGTGTAGGCATTGACACCTGGAGCGTCAAGAATCTTACGAAGGTGAACTTGGGCACGAGAAGTACCTTGGTCGTAGTAAGAAGCTCCCACAATCATGACTGGTTTGTTTTCAAATGGATGAACCTCGTATGAAAGCCATTCAAGAACTGATTTAAGAGAAGCTGAGATTGTGTGGTTGTGCTCAGGAGTAGCAATAATGACACCATCAGCACGCGTAATTCTGTTATACAAGAGACGCAATTGGAAGCTTTCGTCCCATTTTTCGTCTTGGTTAAACATTGGAACTTCATCAATTTCGAGAACTTCTAATTCAAATTTGAGTTTGAAGTGACGACGGATGAATTCCAAGAGTTTACGGTTATATGATTGATCGTAGTTTGATCCTACAAGTCCAACAAATTTCATTCTTTTTGGTCTCCTATCTTACAATTTTTCCCAGTCAAAGTCTTCAGCATCTTTGCGAAGTAGGGCTTGTGCGTTGCGCAATTTTTCTGTAATTTTTACAAAGATACGGAAGTCGTCAAAAGTGGCATCTAATTTTTTGATAACATCAAGATCCACTAGATCTCCACTTGGATTGAAGGCTTGAAGAGAATGTGAAAGCAAGAATTCATCTGGAAGGACACTTGCTTTGATTTCTGGGGCATTCAAGATTTGGCGAAGTTGTAATTGGGCACGTGATGAACCAAGCGTACCGTAAGAAGCACCAGTAATCATGATTGGTTTGTTCAAAAGTGGATAGATACCATAAGACAACCAAGCAAGAGCGCTCATCAAAACAGCTGGGATAGAGTGGTCATACTCAGGAGTACCAATAATAACGCCATCTGCCTCTTCAATTTTAGCAGCAATTTCTAAAATTTCAGCAGGTACTTGCTTGTCAGCTGGTTTGTTGAAGACAGGAATGTCTTTAATTTCAACAAGTTCAATTTCAGCTTTTTCAGCAAAGTGTTTTTGCATGTATTGAAGCAATTGGCGGTTTGTAGAACGTTTTGAATTTGTTCCAACAATAGCAATAAGTTTTAACATGAGATTTCCTTTCTCTTTTTACATAATACGATTTTAAAACTCCATTGAAACATCTATTTCTATAGAGTTGGAATTCCTGAAGAACAGCTTAGGTGACCTTCCTTATCGATGAGGATAGCTTCGATGCCCTCCAAACTTTCGACTTGCCAGAGGATAGAAGCAGGTCTTTCTCCAAATAGACGAGTTGTCCAGATTTCACCATCGACTGACTTATCAGAGATGATTGTTAGACTAGCTAGTTCCGTTTCAACAGGATATCCTGTTTGGCTGTCAAAGATGTGATGGTAATCTTTTCCATCGATTGTCAGGTGACGTTCATAAATGCCTGAAGTCACGACAGATTTATTGACAACAGGGATGGTCATTAAGTGATTTCCCCTCGGATTGGCTGGGTCTTGAATCCCGATTTGCCAAGGCTGATTTCCTCTTGCCTGATTTTTTCCAATAGTCAGGATATTCCCTCCCAGATTGATCAAGGCAGATGTCACTCCCTCTTCTCTAAGAAATTGGGCAACTTTATCCGCACTATAACCCTTGGCTAAACAACCAAGATCGATTTTCATTCCTTTTTGTTTTAAAAACACAGTGCAAGTGGAAGAATCTAACTCGATATAATGAGGATTGATTAAAGGTAGCACCGATTCAATTTCTTGGGGTTGGGCCACTTTGGCATCTGAAAAACCGATACGCCATGTTTGAATCAAGGGACCAATGCTGATGTTGAGATGACTAGAGGGCGCTAGGCTATGCTCTAATCCAAGTGAAATCAATTCAAACAAATCAGGATGAACTTTGACTGGAGCTATTCCAGCTTGATAATTGATTTCCATCAACTCCGATTCTTGACTATTGGCATTGAAGCGGTATTCAAGCTCTTTGAGCAAATCAAAGGATTTTTGGAGCAAGCTATCGGCTCGCTCATCTACTAATGAAATAGTGATAGTAGTCCCCATTAGCCGTTCAGAATGTGAACTAAGAGGCAAGCTACCAACTCCTTTCTCTTATGAAAAGAAGGTTGAAATATTGTAAATTTATATTGAATTTAACCCCTTACATTTTCTTTCCATGATACTAGCATACCATAAAGTCAGCGTTTTCACAAATAAAATTTGTAAACTTGTCAAGAAATATGCTCAGAAAATAAAGAGTAATTGTAAGAAAGGCTGATAAAATACAGATTATTTACATTTTTTTACAAAAAAATCGGGAAAATTAGCTAAACTCTTGTAAACGCTAACAGTAAATGTTATACTAGAAGGGTAAATTTAAAATTGAAGGTAGGAATTTTTCTATGAGTAAAATCGTTGTAGTTGGTGCTAACCACGCTGGTACAGCATGTATTAATACTATGTTGGATAATTTTGGAAATGAGAACGAAATCGTTGTATTTGACCAAAACTCTAACATCTCTTTCCTAGGATGTGGAATGGCCCTCTGGATCGGTGAACAAATTGACGGTGCTGAAGGCTTGTTCTATTCTGATAAAGAAAAATTGGAAGCTAAAGGTGCTAAGGTATACATGAATTCACCAGTTCTTTCAATCGACTATGATAACAAAGTAGTTACAGCTGAAGTTGAAGGAAAAGAGCACAAAGAATCATACGATAAATTGATTTTCGCTACAGGTTCTACACCAATCTTGCACCAATCGAAGGTGTTGAAATTGTTAAAGGAAACCGCGAATTTAAAGCAACTCTTGAAAATGTACAATTCGTTAAATTGTACCAAAACGCTGAAGAAGTGATTCACAAATTGTCTGATAAGAGTCAACACCTTGACCGTATCGCCGTTGTTGGTGGTGGTTATATCGGTGTTGAACTTGCTGAAGCCTTTGAACGTCTTGGAAAAGAAGTTGTCCTTGTTGATATCGTTGATACTGTTTTGAACGGTTACTATGACAAAGACTTCACACAAATGATGGCGAAGAACTTGGAAGACCACAACATCCGCTTGGCGCTTGGTCAAACTGTTAAAGCAATCGAGGGTGATGGTAAAGTTGAACGCTTGATTACTGATAAAGAAACTTTCGATGTCGATATGGTTATCCTTGCAGTTGGTTTCCGTCCAAATACAGCCCTTGCTGATGGTAAGATTGAACTCTTCCGTAACGGTGCCTTCCTTGTAGATAAGAAACAAGAAACATCTATCCCAGGTGTTTACGCTGTAGGTGACTGTGCAACTGTTTATGACAACGCTCGTAAAGATACAAGCTACATCGCTCTTGCTTCAAACGCAGTTCGTACTGGTATTGTTGGTGCTTACAATGCTTGTGGACATGAATTGGAAGGAATCGGTGTTCAAGGTTCAAACGGTATCTCAATCTACGGTCTTCACATGGTTTCAACTGGTTTGACTCTTGAAAAAGCTAAAGCTGCTGGTTACAACGCAACTGAAACAGGCTTTAACGATCTTCAAAAACCAGAATTTATGAAGCATGACAACCATGAAGTTGCCATCAAGATTGTCTTTGACAAAGATAGCCGTGAAATTCTTGGTGCACAAATGGTTTCACACGATTCTGCAATCAGCATGGGAATCCACATGTTCTCACTTGCTATCCAAGAGCATGTGACAATTGATAAATTGGCATTGACAGACCTATTCTTCTTGCCACACTTCAACAAACCATATAACTACATCACAATGGCTGCTCTTACAGCTGAAAAATAAAAATGAATGAGCTATCTGGCCTTAAGTTAAGGCCAGATAGTTTTTTAACTATTCTGTACCCATACAATTACGTTTTTTTTATCTTGTACTTCATTTTAATCTAACTTAAAATGAAATGGTAGCTACCAATACAAATGATGAGGATAAAGAAATGACTGAAAATCGTTACGAACTAAATAAAAACTTGGCACAGATGCTCAAAGGTGGGGTTATCATGGACGTTCAGAACCCTGAACAGGCTCGTATTGCAGAGGCCGCTGGTGCGGCTGCTGTGATGGCTTTGGAGCGGATTCCAGCTGATATTCGTGCAGCTGGTGGTGTTTCCCGTATGAGTGATCCAAAGATGATTAAGGAAATTCAAGAGGCGGTTAGTATTCCAGTAATGGCCAAGGTCAGAATCGGGCATTTTGTTGAAGCTCAGATTTTAGAAGCTATTGAGATTGACTATATCGATGAGAGTGAGGTTTTATCTCCAGCTGATGACCGTTTCCATGTGGATAAGAAAGAATTCCAAGTTCCTTTTGTCTGTGGGGCTAAGGATTTGGGTGAAGCCTTGCGTCGTATCGCTGAAGGTGCTTCTATGATTCGTACCAAAGGAGAACCAGGGACAGGAGACATTGTTCAAGCTGTTCGCCATATGCGTATGATGAATCAGGAAATTCGCCGCATTCAAAATTTACGTGAGGATGAGCTTTATGTTGCCGCCAAGGACTTACAAGTCCCTGTAGAATTGGTTCAATACGTCCATGAACATGGAAAATTGCCTGTTGTAAACTTTGCAGCTGGAGGCGTTGCAACGCCAGCAGATGCTGCGCTGATGATGCAATTAGGGGCAGAGGGCGTCTTTGTCGGTTCAGGTATTTTCAAGTCAGGAGATCCTGTTCAACGAGCGAGTGCCATTGTCAAAGCGGTAACCAATTTCCGAAATCCTCAAATTTTGGCTCAAATCTCTGAAGATTTAGGAGAAGCCATGGTTGGTATCAATGAAAATGAGATCCAAATCCTCATGGCTGAGCGAGGAAAATAGATGAAAATTGGAATATTGGCCTTGCAAGGTGCCTTTGCAGAGCATGCAAAAGTACTAGAGCAATTAGGTGTTGAGAGTGTTGAAATCAGAAATCTAGATGATTTTCAGAAACATCAGAGTGATTTGTCGGGATTGATATTACCTGGTGGAGAATCTACAACCATGGGCAAGCTCTTACGTGAGCAGGACATGCTGATTCCCATTCGCGAAGCAATTCTATCTGGCTTACCAGCCTTTGGGACCTGTGCGGGTTTAATTTTGCTGGCTAAGGAAATTACTTCTCAGGAAGAGAGTCATCTAGGAACTATGGATATTGTGGTCGAGCGCAATGCCTATGGGCGCCAATTAGGAAGTTTCTACACGGAATCAGAATGTAAGGGAGTCGGTCAGATTCCAATGACTTTTATTCGCGGTCCGATTATCAGCAGTGTTGGAGAAGATGTAGAAATTCTAGCAACAGTGGACAATCAAATCGTTGCAGCCCAAGAAAAAAATATGCTGGTAACTTCTTTTCATCCTGAATTGACTGATGATGTGCGCTTGCACCAGTACTTTATCAATGTGTGTAAAGAAAAAAGTTGAGATTGATTTCTCAACTTTTTTACATGTAATAAACAATGGCAATGTATTGGAGGGCAGATGCTGCTAGGATAAAGAGATGCCAAATCATGTGGAAATAAGGTTTTTTCTTGGCGTAAAATCCAGCTCCAACTGTATAACAGAGTCCGCCAGTTACCATGAGACTCCAGAAAATTGGCGTTGTTTGACTGATAATGGCAGGAATGATAGCTAAAACCAACCAGCCCATAATCAGGTAAAGAGCAAGGCTAAATTTTTCATTGACTTTTTTAGCAAAGATTTTATAGAGAATACCAAAGATGGTCGTTCCCCACTGGATAGCAATAATCAGATAGCCAAACCAGTTATTCATCAAGGTTAAGACGACAGGAGTATAAGAGCCAGCAATGGCAACATAAATCATAGAATGGTCAATAATTCTCAAGACATATTTGTGGGTCGAACCATAGGCCATAGAGTGATAAATGGTGGATGATAGAAACATGAGAAAGAGACTAATAACGAAAATGGAAACGCCGATAGATGATAAAAATCCGTGTGTCTCATAACTATAGGTGGATGAAATGGGGAGTAAGATGAGCATGATGACTGCACCTACGGCATGGGTCACGCTATTAGCAATCTCCTCTCCAAAACTGAGTTGTTTGCTGAGCTTTAGGCTTGTATTCATTAGATTTCCTCCTCTTGAGTATGATGGATTAAGGCTAGGGTTTGATGATAGAGCTTAACGGTTTGGCAGCTGGTTTGGATAATGGGGTTAGCTGGGTCAATTCCTTGGTTCATGTAGTTTACAAAAGCATCGTAGAGTTGGTCTGAACTTGCTTGACTTTGTAGAGTATTCAGTGTCTGGGCTATTTCTTGAATAGAGAATACCGACTTGAGGGTTGTGATAGCAATCAAACGGGCAATCTGTTGGCGTTGGTATTTTTTCTTGTCAGGCTTTGTTAGGTAACCATGTTTCACATAATTATTGACCATAGATGCTGTTAGTCCCTTGTCTTTATCAGGAGAAATAGGGGCGCAGACCTGATTGACATAGAGCAGAACCTGGTCCAGATAGAGGTCAATGTTTGGAATTTCTGCCCATTTTGGGTAGGAAAAGGTAGTTTTCATTTCCAACTCCTTTTTATCTAGTTTTAATAACCAGATTATAAAATAACAAAAACAAAAAGTCAAGTTTTAACTGCTTGTGAAAAGGCTTAAATTATGCTATGATGGGAGAAACTAGTCAGAAAAGAGGAGAACAGATGGAGATTCGTTTAGCTTTTCCAAATGAAGTAGATGCCATCATGCAAGTGATGGAGGATGCTAAAAAATGTTTAGCTGATGCTGGTAGTGACCAGTGGCAAAATGGCTATCCAAATGCTGATGTTATTATTGAGGATATTATCTCAGGCCAAGCCTATGTAGCCTTGGAAGAGGGAGAACTATTAGCCTATGCTGCTGTGACCAAGAGTCCAGAGGTAGCCTATGAAGCCATTTATGAAGGAAAATGGCAAGCTGGAGAGTCAGAGTACCTAGTCTTTCACCGTATTGCTGTGGCTGCAGATGTCCAGGGACAAGGAGTTGCTCAAACCTTCTTAGAGGGCTTGATTGAAGGTTTTGACTATCTTGATTTTCGTTCAGATACGCATGCTGAAAACAAGGCTATGCAACATATTTTTGAAAAGCTTGGATTTAAACAGGTCGGTAAGGTTCCAGTTGATGGAGAACGCTTGGCCTATCAAAAATTGAAGAAATAATGCAAAAGAAGTACGCAAAAATGCTCTACTTTTCGCCAATAGGAACCTTGTCTGTGGTTGCTGACGAGCAATATCTGCATGGCATTTGGGTGCAGGAGCAGAAGCATTTTGAGAGGGGACTAGGAGGTGAGACGATAGAAGCAGTTGTTAGTCATCCCATTTTAGATCCAGTTATTGCTTGCTTAGATGCTTACTTTAAAGGCAAGCCTCAAGATTTATCCAACTTGCCCTTGGCTCCAATCGGAACGGATTTTGAAAAGCGAGTTTGGTCCTATTTACAGGAAATTCCTTATGGTCAGACAGTGACCTATGGACAAATAGCCCAAGACCTGCAAGTGGCTTCTGCTCAAGCAATTGGCGGAGCGGTAGGACGCAATCCTTGGTCTATCCTAGTACCTTGTCATCGTGTGCTGGGAGCAGGCAAGCGTCTGACAGGGTATGCTGCAGGAGTGGAAAAGAAAGCTTGGCTCTTGGATCATGAAGGCGTAGATTTTAAAGATATAAATAATAGAAAGTGAAAGACATGTTAGAATTTATCGAATACCCCAAATGTTCAACTTGTAAAAAAGCAAAACAAGAATTAAACCAACTCGGTGTGGACTACAAAGCTGTTCACATCGTAGAAGAAACACCCAGCCAAGAAGTCATTTTAAATTGGCTAGAGACCTCAGGGTTCGAGCTAAAGCAATTTTTCAACACCAGTGGAATCAAATACCGTGAATTAGGATTGAAAGATAAGGTAGGAAGTTTATCGAACCAAGAAGCGGCTGAGTTGCTAGCAAGTGACGGTATGTTGTTAAAACGGCCCATTTTAGTAGAAAATGGAACTGTTAAGCAAATCGGTTATCGAAAACCTTATGAAGAATTGGGATTGAAATAGTTTTTATCTATCTCTTTGATAGATAAAATATATAACCTCCCTGTTTCAAAGTATGATAAACTAGTAGGTAGACAAAGTCTGTATCTGACCGTAGCAAATAATTTCATTGACGGCAGAAGTATGGTAGAATGAATCATTATCAGGAGAGGATGTTTTTATGAATGTTACAACGATTTTAGCATCAAATTGGTACCAAAACTTGATGCAATTGATTCCGGATGGCAAGCTTTTTAGCTTGCGTTCGGTCTTTGATGGAATTCCGAGAATTGTCCAACAACTTCCAACAACGATTATGTTGACAATTGGTGGTGCTCTTTTTGGCTTGGTTTTGGCGCTTCTTTTTGCCATTGTGAAAATCAATCGTGTCAAGATTTTATATCCCTTGCAGGCCTTCTTTGTTAGTTTCTTAAAAGGGACACCGATTTTGGTCCAACTCATGTTGACCTACTACGGAATTCCTTTGGCTTTGAAAGCTCTCAATCAGCAATGGGGAACTGGTTTCAATATCAATGCTATTCCAGCGGCTGTTTTTGCGATTGTCGCCTTTGCCTTTAATGAGGCAGCTTATGCTAGTGAAACCATTCGTGCAGCCATTCTCTCAGTCAATCCTGGTGAGATTGAGGCGGCACGTAGTTTGGGTATGACCCGAGCACAAGTTTATCGTCGCGTGATTATTCCAAATGCGGCCGTTGTGGCGACTCCAACCTTGATCAATTCCTTGATCGGCTTGACTAAGGGAACATCTCTAGCCTTTAGTGCGGGTGTTGTGGAAGTTTTTGCCCAAGCTCAGATTCTGGGTGGAGCTGATTATCGCTATTTTGAACGCTTCATCTCCGTTGCCCTTGTTTATTGGGTAGTCAATATCGGAATTGAAAGCCTCGGTCGTTTCATCGAGAGAAAAATGGCTATTTCTGCACCCGATACAGTGCAAACAGATGTGAAAGGAGACCTTCGTTAATGATTAAGATTTCGAATTTAAGCAAATCCTTTTCAGGACAGACTGTCTTGGATCATCTGAACTTGGATATTCAAAAAGGGGAAGTTGTAGCCTTGATTGGTTCTTCAGGAGCTGGAAAATCAACTTTCCTTCGCAGTCTCAATTATCTTGAAACACCTGACAGTGGCTCTATTCAGATTGATAATTTCTCAGTTGATTTTTCTAAAATCACTCAAGAAGAAATCCTTGCCCTACGCCGTAAGTTGTCTATGGTTTTCCAACAGTTTAATTTGTTTGAACGCCGAACAGCACTTGATAATGTAAAAGAAGGCTTGGTTGTTGTCAAGAAATTATCTGATCAAGAAGCGACTAAGATTGCCAAGGAAGAGTTGGCTAAGGTTGGACTTTCGGACCGTGAAAACCATTACCCTCGTCATTTATCAGGTGGACAAAAGCAACGGGTTGCCTTAGCGCGTGCTCTCGCTATGAAACCAGATGTCTTACTCTTAGACGAACCAACTTCAGCCCTTGACCCAGAATTGGTTGGTGAAGTAGAAAAGTCTATTGCAGATGCTGCTAAGTCAGGTCAAACTATGATTTTGGTAAGTCATGACATGTCCTTTGTAGCCCAAGTGGCTGATAAGATTCTCTTCTTAGATAAGGGGAAAATCATCGAGTCTGGAACACCGGATGAGATTATCCACCATCCTAAAGAAGAGCGGACAAAAGAATTCTTCGCTAGTTACAAACGGACTTATATTTGATATAATAGATAAAGGAAAACTCAGTTAGCTGGACTAGCTGAGTTTACTCTTTAAAAAAGATAGAAATGAGAGAAATCATGCTACTGCAACTATTTTCTTTATATTTCGAGAGTTTGATCTTGACCACCATCCTCGTCCTGATTTTTTAGGGATTTGGATTGGACTGAGAGCCATGTCGGGAGTTGATAAGACAGCCAAGGCTCGCCAAGCCCATCTCTATGATATGATTATGATTGGGGTCTTGGTTGTTCCGGTATTATCCTTTGCGGTTATGAGTTTAATTCTTGTTTTCAAGGCATAATCCTTGCGTGATTGACAAGAAAGAGTTAGAATAAAGATAGTTACAACAAGAAAGAAGGAAACTATATGTACGATACTATTATTATCGGTGCTGGACCTGCAGGGATGACTGCAGCCTTGTATGCTGCTCGAAGCAATCTGAAAGTAGCCTTGATTGAAGGTGGTCTGCCAGGTGGTCAGATGAATAATACATCTGATATTGAAAATTACCCTGGATACGCTAATATTAGTGGGCCAGAATTGGCTGAAAAGATGTTTGAACCGCTTGAAAATCTTGGTGTTGAGCATATTTATGGTTATGTTGAAAATGTAGAAGACCATGGTGATTTTAAGAAAGTGATGACTGATGACCAAACATATGAAACACGTACAGTTATCGTAGCGACTGGCTCTAAACACCGTCCTTTGGGAGTACCTGGAGAAGAAGAACTGAACAGTCGTGGTGTTTCTTACTGTGCCGTGTGTGATGGTGCTTTCTTCCGTGACCAAGATTTGTTGGTAGTTGGTGGTGGAGATTCGGCTGTTGAAGAAGCCCTCTTCTTGACTCGTTTTGCTAAGACGGTTACCATTGTTCACCGTCGTGACCAACTTCGTGCTCAAAAGGTTTTACAAGACCGCGCCTTTGCGAATGAGAAAATCAGCTTTATCTGGGATTCTGTAGTGAAGGAAATCAAGGGCGAAAACCGAGTAGAATCTGTCGTATTTGAAAATGTGAAAACAGGTCAAGTGACAGAACAAGCCTTCGGTGGCGTCTTTATCTATGTTGGATTGGACCCTCTTAGCGATTTTGTTAAAGAATTAAATATTCAAGATCAGGCAGGATGGATTGTGACAGATAATCACATGAAAACTGCAGTTGATGGTATCTTTGCAGTTGGAGATGTTCGCTTGAAAGACCTTCGCCAAGTGACAACAGCAGTTGGAGATGGAGCTATCGCTGGTCAAGAAGCTTATAAGTTTATCACCGAACATAGTTAATCATAAAAAAGTTTCCAATCTTTTGATTGGACTTTTTATAGACGATTTCGAAATACTTCATACATGAGTATAGCAGCAGCAACACTGGCATTGAGACTTTGAACGTGACCATTCATAGGGATTGTAATCATCTCATCCACCTGTTTTTTGATGTTGCTAGAGATGCCTTTTCCTTCATTTCCAATGATGAGGGCTATTTTCCCTTTTGTATTCCACTTGTGGCAAGGAGTACCATTCATATCCGTTCCAAAGGTCCAGAATCCTTCATCCTTGAGTTTGTCCAGAGTTTGGCTCAGATTGGTCACTCGAGCAATTGGAACGTGCTCAATAGCACCTGTGGCTGTTTTGGCAACGACAGGAGTAACTCCGACAGCACGGTGCTTGGGAATGATGACTCCGGAAACATTGGTTGCATCGGCGGTTCTTAAGATGGAGCCTAAGTTGTGAGGGTCAGTTAACCCGTCCAGGATCAGTAGCAAAGGATTTTCTTCTTGACGCGTTTTGGTAAGAATGTGATCTAGCTCGCTATAGGCAAATTCAGATACTCGTAGAACAAAACCTTGGTGGACAGCACCTTCAGTCATCTCAGAGAGGGATTTTTTGAGGTCCAAGAAATGGACACCTTCTTTTCTGTAGCCAGTTCCTTGACTTTCTCAACATTCTTACCTCGGAGATCTTCTTGGAGGTAGAGTTTGTTTCCAGTATTTGCAAGGAGGGCTTCGGTAACGGCGTGGACGCCATAGACAATATCATTTGTTTTCATGCCTCTATTATAACACAAAACCCCGTCTTGCAACGGGATTTTCTTTATTCAAGAATTAGTAAACCATCTTTAACTGCAAATGGGTCTTTTTCATTGATACGATCGTAAAACATGATTCCGTTGATGTGGTCAATTTCATGCTGAACAACGATGGAGTTGTAGCCTTTGAGCTTGATACGGTGTTTTTCTCCATCTTTATCAAAGTAGTCAACAGTAACGCGGGCATGGCGAACAACATAGCCAGGCACGTTACGGTCAACAGATAGGCAACCTTCTCCTTCACCAAGAGCAGCGTCTTGAACAGAGTGAGAGACGATTTTTGGATTGTACATAATAGCTTGTAAGTCGTAGGCTTCCTCTGGAGTTTCACCTTCTTCGACAATATTAGGTACCAAAACAGCGATAATGCGTTTTGAAATATCTAATTGAGGAGCAGCAAGTCCAACCCCACCGCGGAGTCCCATCTTTTCAGCCATGACAGGATCTTGGGAATGTTTGAGGAATTGCATCATCTTTTCCCCAAGGATGATTTCCTGATCAGATAGGGGGAAAGTAACTTCCTCAGCAACTGCGCGTAGAGTAGGATTCCCCTCGCGAATAATATCGTTCATATCAATTAAGTGAGCAGCTTTTGTAATACGTTCTATTGCAGACATTTTCTCTCCTTTCATTACTTCTACATGATATCACAAAATGATAAGGATTGAAAGCATTACGGCATTAAGCTTTTATAGAAAATGCTAAGCAGGTTCGATTCAATTGTGAAAGAATTACTTATCTGTGATATAATAAAAAGAAAAGGCTTGCATTAGAAAGTAGGGAGAATGAAGATGCAAAGAAGACAGGATAGACATAAACGTGGACCAGTTTTTCATTTTGTGAGAGGCTTTGTAAACTTTTTTAGGAGTTATCGCAAGTGGAGTAATAAGGGATTTGTGGCGATACTCTTGCTAGCAGTTGCTTTATCAATGGGATTGGTCTTGTTGTTTGAAAGTTTCCAAGGGATCCCCTTGACCAGTCAAAAAAAGGATGCCATTTCTCAAGAAGCAAATAAGACGAATAAAAATGCTAAAGATCAGGAAGAAGAAACAAGTGCTCGTATCATGGCCCATGGAGATTTACTTTACCATGATATTATCTATATGTCAGCTAAAAAGGAAGATGGCAGCTATGATTTTCATGAGAATTTTGAATACGTAACTCCTTGGCTTAAGCAGGCAGATTTGGCTATAGGTGATTTTGAAGGGACCATTAATAAAGATCATTATCTAGCTGGCTATCCTTTATTTAATGCTCCCGGTCAAGTAATGGATGCTATTAAAGATGCTGGGTATCATGTTTTAGATTTAGCCCATAATCATGTTTTAGATTCTCAAATTGAAGGAGTTATTTCAACGGCAGATGCAATTGAAAAGGCAGGAATGACACCTATTGGAGTTTATACGCACGAGTCACGTGATCAAGCTCCGCTCGTTATCAAGGAAGTGAACGGTATCAAGGTTGCACTTTTGGCTTATTCTTATGGATTTAATGGAATTGAGCAAAGTATTTCTCAAGAAGACTATAACCGCTATCTTTCAGACCTAAACGAAGATAAGATGAAGGCTGAAATTGAGCGTGCAGAGAAGGAAGCGGACATTACTGTTATCATGCCTCAGATGGGGGTTGAGTATCGCATAGAACCGACTGAAGAGCAAAAGGTTTTGTACCACAAGATGATTGAATGGGGAGCGGATATTATCTTTGGAGGCCATCCACACGTAGTTGAGCCATCTGAAATTGTTGAAAAAGATGGAGATAGGAAACTCATTATCTATTCAATGGGGAACTTTATTTCCAATCAGCGAATTGAAACGATGCAAGGTGTAGAAAATGCTAAGTGGACAGAGCGTGGTGTTCTTATGGATGTAACTGTCAAGAAAAACAGTGGAAAAACAACTATTGAAACAGCTAAAGCTCATCCTACTTGGGTCAATCGAACACCAAAGGGAACTTTTTCACCAGAAGGATATCCCTTATATCATTACCAAACCTATATCCTAGAAGACTTTATTGAGGGTGGTAGTCATCGTGATCAATTAGATGAAGCGACTAAGGAACGAATTGATGCAGCCTATAAAGAAATGAATGAACATGTAGGGTTGAAGTGGGATTAGCTTGAATTCAGAGGGAATTAAATGACTATTAAAGTAATTGCGACAGATATGGATGGGACCTTGCTGGATGCTAGAGGCCAGCTTGATCTTCCACGCTTGGAAAAGATTTTAGATCAGTTGGATCAAAGGGGTATTCGTTTTGTCATCGCGACGGGCAATGAAATTCACCGCATGAGACAACTATTGGGCCACTTGGTGGATCGAGTGGTTCTGGTTGTTGCCAATGGTGCTCGTATTTTTGAAAACAATGAATTGATTCAGGCACAGACTTGGGATGATGCCATTGTCGATAAGGCTTTGGCTCATTTCAAGGGCCGAGCGTGTCAGGATCAGTTTGTTGTAACGGGGATGAAGGGTGGTTTCGTCAAAGAAGGTACGATTTTTACAGATCTTGAAAGTTTTATGACTCCAGAAATGATTGAAAAATTCTACCAACGGATGCATTTTGTGGATGAATTAACCTCTGACCTCTTTGGTGGTGTTCTCAAGATGAGTATGGTTGTTGGTGAGGAACGTTTGAGTCCAGTCTTGGAAGAAATCAATGATCTCTTTGATGGCCGCGTTCGGGCTGTATCGAGTGGCTATGGTTGTATTGACATCCTCCAAGCTGGGATTCATAAAGCATGGGGCTTGGAAGAATTACTCAAGCGCTGGGACTTGAACCCCCAACAAATCATGGCTTTTGGTGACAGTGAAAATGATGTTGAAATGCTTGAAATGGCTGGAATTGCCTATGCGATGGAAAATGCTGATGATAAAGCCAAAGCTGTGGCTATTGCTCTAGCGCCAGCCAACAGCCAAGGAGGAGTTTATCAAGTCTTGGAAAACTGGTTAGAAAAAGGAGAATGAAGTGGCAGTACAGTTATTAGAAAATTGGTTACTAAAGGAACAAGAAAAAATTCAAACCAAGTATTGTCACTTAAATCAGGTTTCTGTTGTAGAGCCAGATATTCTTTTTATTGGGGATTCCATTGTCGAATATTATCCTCTGCAGGAACTATTTGGGACTTCGAAGACAATTGTCAATCGAGGCATTCGAGGTTATCAGACAGGGCTATTATTAGAAAATCTAGATGCGCATCTGTACGGTGGAGCAGTAGATAAAATTGTCCTTTTGATTGGGACAAATGATATCGGAAAAGATGTGTCTGTGAATGAGGCTCTCAATAACCTCGAAGCTATCATACAATCCATTGCTCGCGATTATCCATTGACTGAGATTAAATTGCTTTCTATTTTGCCAGTCAATGAGGGAGAGGAGTACAAGCAGACAGTCTATATCCGCACAAATGAAAAAATTCAGAAATGGAATCAAGCCTATAAAGAACTTGCTTCTGCCTATATGCAGGTAGAATTTGTGCCAGTTTTTGATAGTTTGACAGACCAAGCAGGCAAACTCAAGAAAGATTATACAACTGATGGGTTGCACCTTAGTGTTGCTGGTTATCAGATTTTGACAAAATCTTTGAAAGATTATCTTTTGTAGTTAATTGCTTTCCTTTTTGCATTTTTGAGTTAGATAAGGTATAATGGTTTTATTGTCTTTTGGGGTCGTTACGGATTCGACAGGCATTATGAGGCATATTTTGCGACTCGTGTGGCGACGTAAACGCTCAGTTAAATATAACTGCAAAAAATAATACTTCTTACGCTCTAGCTGCCTAAAAACCAGCAGGCGTGACCCGATTTGGATTGCTCGTGTTCAATGACAGGTCTTATTATTAGCGAGATACGATTAAGCCTTGTCTAGTGGCTTGATAAGAGATTGATAGACTCGCAGTTTCTAGGCTTGAGTTATGTGTCGAGGAACTGTTAAATTAATACATAACCTATGGTTGTAGACAAATATGTTGGCAGGTGTTTGGACGTGGGTTCGACTCCCACCGGCTCCATTGATAATTTACATTGTTTTGTAAATCTTTCTAAAACGTTGTTTTTTACAACGTTTTTTATTTTATTCTTTGGTATTCTTTTGCAAAAAAAGAATACAACATTTTGTTGTATCCTAAATATTAAATCAAGTCCTGAATTTTCTTAAGTTTTTATCATATTTTCTGTTATAATTAAGGTGCCTTAA
The DNA here is from genome assembly GCA_000385835.1 of Streptococcus mitis 13/39. Lineage (GTDB taxonomy): Bacteria > Bacillota > Bacilli > Lactobacillales > Streptococcaceae > Streptococcus > Streptococcus mitis_AI. The sequence goes on from AQTU01000003.1 coordinate 35,855, forward strand.
GAAAAATAATGAAAAAACTAAATGTTTTTCATATAGTTTTCATTGTTTTAATAGTTTAAAGTCAATCTTATTTTTCTCTAATAGAAAATAATGAAAAAGTAGGTTTAGAAAGAGGTAAGTATCTATGTCTTCTCATAAAAAAGTGTCACTCTCCGAGATTAATCAATCTATCGATACTCCAAATAACAATCATTTCTGGCAAAATTTAAAGGCCTTTTTAGGTCCGGGTGCTCTTGTCGCAGTTGGTTATATGGATCCAGGAAACTGGATTACCAGTGTAGTCGGTGGTGCTTCCTATAAGTATAGTCTCTTGTTTGTTATCTTGATTTCATCTCTCATTGCCATGCAACTTCAGCAGATGGCAGGAAAGCTTGGTATTGTAACCCAGATGGACCTGGCTCAAGCAACGGCTCATCATTCACCTAAATGGCTTCGTTATAGTCTATGGGTGATTTTAGAATTAGCCTTGATGGCGACAGATCTGGCAGAAGTTCTAGGTTCAGCGATTGCTCTCAATCTTCTCTTTAAGATTCCGATTATGATAGCAATTCTCTTGACTGTGTTGGATGTTTTTCTCTTATTGCTTCTGATGAAATTTGGCTTTAAGAAGATTGAAGCTATTGTGACAACACTGATTTTAACCATTCTAGCAATTTTTACCTATCTGGTAGCTTTGTCACATCCAAGCTTCCAAGGAATCGTTGAGGGTTATCTACCGAATGCAACCTTATTTGAAAGTCCCTTGCCAGGGCATGAAAGTCAATTAACCTTGGCACTAGGGATCGTGGGAGCAACGGTTATGCCCCATAACCTCTATTTGCATTCTTCCTTGTCTCAAACTCGGAAAATCAATCACAAGGACAAGAATGATGTTCGAAAAGCCGTGCGCTTTATGACCTGGGATTCAAATCTCCAATTATCCTTGGCCTTTGTGGTTAACTCCCTTCTATTAATTCTCGGGGCTGCTCTCTTTTTCGGCCATGCATCTGAGATTTCTGCCTTCTCTCAAATGTATAATGCCTTGCAGGATTCTACTATTGCAGGAGCTATAGCTAGCTCGACCTTATCAACCTTGTTTGCCTTGGCTTTATTAGCCAGTGGTCAAAATTCGACGATTACGGGTACCTTGACTGGACAAATCGTTATGGAAGGTTTCTTGCATATGAGATTACCTCAATGGTTCATTCGTTTGGCAACTCGTCTCTTTGCCTTGTTGCCTGTCATGATTGTAGCGGTTCTGTTTGGTCATCAGGAAAAAACATTGGATCAGTTATTGGTTTATTCACAAGTCTTTCTTTCGATTGCTCTTCCATTTTCAATCTTCCCACTTATTTATCTAACTTCTAAGAAATCACTGATGGGAGAATTTACCAATGCCAAATGGAATACCATCCTTGGCTATATCGTTTCCATTATCTTAACAATTCTCAATGTGAAATTGTTATTTGATATTTTCTAAGAAATTCACCCGAGTTATAAAACAAGCATATAAGAAAAAAGATACCCAAGATTTCTTGGGTATCTTTTTTAAAATAAACGGAAGACATGGGATTCGAACCCACGCACGCTGTTACACGCCTACCGCGTTTCCAACACGGCCTCTTAAGCCTCTTGAGTAATCTTCCAATACTTACTCAAATAGTCTACCATAAAGGCTCTTATCTTGCAATAAAAATTCTGGAAATAAGAAAAATGATAGATTTTGAAAGAAAATGACAAAAAATGCTTGACTTTGAAAGAAAGTATGATAGAATGAATAGTGTAAACGATAACAGGAGGTGATTCAGTGTTAAAAACAGAGCGTAAACAACTGATTTTAGAGGAGTTACATCAACATCATGTAGTTTCTCTAGAGAAATTAGTTAGTTTGCTAGAGACCTCAGAATCAACGGTTCGAAGAGACTTGGATGAGTTGGAAGCGGAAAACAAGCTTCGTCGCGTGCATGGTGGAGCAGAATTGCCCCACTCCTTGCAGGAAGAAGAAACCATTCAAGAGAAATCTGTCAAAAACCTTCAAGAAAAGAAGCTGCTGGCTCAGAAAGCAGCCTCTCTCATCAAGGAACAAGATGTCATCTTTATCGATGCTGGAACAACAACTGCTTTTTTGATTCATGAATTGGTCAATAAGAATATTACAGTCGTGACCAACTCGATTCACCATGCAGCACAGTTGGTTGAAAAGCAGATTCCAACGGTCATGGTTGGAGGAAGTGTCAAGATGGCGACAGATGCGAGCATCGGGGGCGTTGCTCTTAACCAGATTAACCAATTGCACTTTGACCGTGCCTTTATCGGAATGAATGGTGTGGACGATGGCTATTATACGACTCCTGATATGGAGGAGGGTGCAGTGAAGAGAGCTATTTTGGAGAATGCCAAACAGACCTATGTCTTGGTGGATTCGTCTAAAATTGGACAAACTTGCTTTGCCAAGGTAGCACCACTCAAACGCGCTATTGTTATCACAAGTCAAGGGCATGAGCTCTTGCAGGCTATTAAGGAGAAAACGGAGGTAATAGAAGTATGATTTATACAGTCACACTCAATCCATCCATTGACTATATCGTTCGTTTGGACCAAGTCCAAGTTGGCAGTGTCAATCGTATGGACAGTGATGATAAGTTTGCTGGTGGGAAAGGAATCAATGTCAGTCGTGTCTTGAAACGCTTAGATATTCCAAATACAGCGACTGGATTTATCGGAGGCTTTACTGGTAAATTTATCACAGATACTCTGGCTGATGAAGAAATCGAGACACGTTTTGTCCAAGTGGCAGAAGATACTCGTATCAATGTTAAAATCAAAGCAGACCAAGAGACAGAAATCAATGGAACGGGTCCAAATGTCGAACCAGCCCAGTTAGAAGAATTGAAAGCTATTTTGTCTAGTTTGACTGCAGAAGACACGGTTGTATTTGCGGGTTCAAGTGCTAAAAATCTAGGCAATGTCATCTACAAGGATTTGATTGCCTTGACACGTCAGACGGGTGCGCAAGTGGTTTGTGACTTTGAAGGACAGACCTTGATTGATAGTTTGGACTACCAGCCACTTTTGGTCAAACCAAACAATCATGAACTTGGAGCGATTTTTGGGGTTAAACTCGAAAGTTTAGATGAAATTGAGAAATATGCTCGTGAGTTACTGGCTAACGGTGCTCAAAACGTGATTATCTCTATGGCTGGGGACGGTGCCCTTCTTGTCACATCTGAGGGAGCTTACTTTGCTAAACCTATCAAGGGAACAGTTAAAAATTCAGTTGGGGCTGGTGACTCTATGGTTGCTGGATTCACAGGTGAATTTGTCAAATCAAAAGATGCAGTAGAAGCCTTCAAATGGGGAGTGGCTTGCGGAACGGCAACCACCTTCTCGGATGACTTGGCAACAGCAGAATTTATTAAAGAAACATATGGAAAAGTTGAGGTAGAAAAACGATGAGAATTCAAGACCTATTGAGAAAAGATGTTATGTTGCTGGATTTGCAAGCAACTGAAAAAACTGCTGTCATAGAAGAGATGATTAAAAGCTTGACAGATCACGGTTATGTGACAGATTTTGAAACATTTAAAGAAGGAATTTTGGCGCGTGAAGCTTTGACTTCTACTGGTTTAGGTGATGGAATCGCTATGCCTCACAGCAAAAATGCTGCTGTCAAAGAAGCGACAGTTCTCTTTGCAAAATCAAATAAGGGTGTTAATTACGAAAGTTTGGATGGACAATCAACTGAGCTCTTCTTTATGATTGCGGCTCCAGAAGGTGCCAATGATACTCACTTGGCAGCATTGGCAGAATTATCTCAATACTTGATGAAAGATGGTTTTGCTGACAAACTTCGACAAGTAACATCTGCTGACCAAGTCATTGAACTCTTTGACCAAGCTTCAGAAAAAGCTGAAGAGTCTGTTCAAGCGCCTGCCAATGACTCTGGTGACTTTATCGTAGCAGTTACAGCTTGTACAACAGGTATTGCCCACACTTACATGGCCCAAGAAGCCCTTCAAAAAGTGGCTGCTGAAATGGGGGTTGGAATTAAGGTCGAAACCAACGGTGCTAGCGGCGTTGGAAACCAACTAACTGCTGAAGACATCCGTAAGGCTAAAGCTGTTATCATCGCAGCAGACAAGGCTGTTGAAATGGATCGATTCGATGGCAAACCATTGATTAATCGTCCGGTTGCTGATGGTATCCGTAATACAGAAGAGTTAATTAACTTGGCTCTTTCTGGCAATGCTGAAATCTATCGTGCTGCAAATGGAGCAAAAGCTGCAACGGTGTCTAACGAAAAACAAAGCCTTGGAGGTGCCTTCTATAAACACTTGATGAGTGGTGTCTCTCAAATGTTACCATTCGTTATCGGTGGTGGGATCATGATTGCACTTGCCTTCTTGATTGACGGTGCTTTAGGTGTTCCAAATGAAAACCTTGGTAATCTTGGTTCTTACCATGAACTAGCTTCTATGTTCATGAAAATTGGTGGTGCAGCCTTTGGCTTGATGCTCCCAGTTTTTGCAGGTTATGTTGCCTACTCTATCGCTGAAAAACCAGGTTTGGTAGCAGGTTTCGTGGCTGGTGCTATTGCCAAAGAAGGTTTTGCCTTTGGTAAAATTCCTTATGCCGCAGGTGGTGAAGCAACTTCAACTCTTGCAGGTGTCTCATCTGGTTTCCTAGGTGCCCTTGTTGGTGGATTTATCGCAGGTGCTTTAGTTCTTGCTATTAAGAAATACGTTAAAGTTCCTCGTTCACTTGAAGGTGCTAAGTCAATTCTTCTCTTGCCACTTCTTGGAACAATCTTGACAGGATTTGTCATGCTAGCTGTTAATATCCCAATGGCAGCAATCAACACTGCTATGAATGACTTCCTAGGAGGTCTTGGAGGAGGTTCAGCTGTCCTTCTCGGTATCGTCCTTGGTGGAATGATGGCTGTTGACATGGGTGGACCAGTTAACAAAGCGGCTTATGTATTTGGTACAGGTACGCTTGCAGCAACTGTTTCTTCAGGTGGTTCTGTAGCTATGGCAGCAGTTATGGCAGGAGGAATGGTGCCACCACTTGCAATCTTTGTCGCAACTCTTATTTTCAAAGATAAATTTACTAAGGAAGAACGCAACTCTGGTTTGACAAACATCATCATGGGCTTGTCATTTATCACTGAGGGAGCGATTCCATTTGGTGCCGCTGACCCAGCTCGTGCTATCCCAAGCTTCATCCTTGGTTCAGCAGTAGCAGGTGGACTCGTTGGTCTTACTGGTATCAAACTCATGGCACCACACGGAGGAATCTTCGTTATCGCCCTTACTTCAAATGCTCTTCTTTACCTCGTTTCTGTCTTGGTAGGAGCAATTGTAAGTGGTGTGGTTTATGGTTACCTACGCAAACCACAAGCATAAAACCTAGATAGAAAATGAAAAGATTGGACCGTTTGGTGCAGTCTTTTTCTCTTTCCGAAATGCCTGTGAAATATGGTATAATAGAAGAATGGCAAACAAGAATACAAGTAAAACAAGACGAAGACCGTCTAAAGCAGAACTCGAAAGAAAAGAAGCGATTCAACGAATGTTGATTTCGTTGGGAATCGCTCTTTTATTGATTTTCGCAGCCTTCAAATTAGGAGCTGCAGGTATCACCCTTTACAATTTAATACGCTTGCTGGTAGGTAGCCTAGCTTATCTGGCAATATTTGGCATCCTACTCTACCTCTTCTTTTTCAAGTGGATACGAAAGCAGGAAGGACTCTTATCTGGATTTTTCACCATATTTGCTGGCTTACTCTTGATTTTTGAGGCCTACTTGGTTTGGAAATATGGTTTGGACAAGTCCGTTCTAAAAGGAACCATGGCTCAGGTTGTGACGGATTTGACTGGTTTTCGAACGACCAGTTTTGCTGGAGGTGGCTTGATTGGTGTCGCCCTTTATATTCCAACTGCCTTTCTCTTCTCAAATATCGGTACTTACTTTATTGGTTCTATCTTGATTTTAGTGGGTGCTCTCCTAGTCAGTCCTTGGTCTGTTTACGATATTGCGGAATTTTTCAGTAGAGGCTTTGCTAAATGGCGAGAAGGGCATGAGCGTCGAAAAGAGGAACGCTTTGTCAAACAAGAAGAAAAAGCTCGTCAAAAGGCTGAGGAAGAGGCTAGATTAGAAAAAGAAGCGGCTGAGAAAGCCTTACTCGATTTGCCTCCTGTCGATATGGAAACGGGTGAAATTTTGACAGAGGAAGCCGTTCAGGATCTTCCACCTATACCTGAAGAAGAGTGGGTGGAACCAGAAATCATCCTGCCTCAAGCTGAACTTGAATTCCCTGAACAGGAAGAAACCTTTGATGATGAAGAGGTTCAGGTCGATTTTTCAGCCAAGGAAGCCCTTGAATACAAACTTCCTAGTTTACAACTTTTTGCCCCAGATAAACCAAAGGACCAGTCTAAAGAAAAGAAAATTGTCCGAGAAAATATCAAAATCCTTGAAGAAACCTTTGCCAGCTTCGGTATCAAGGTAACGGTTGAACGAGCCGAAATTGGGCCATCGGTGACCAAGTATGAAGTCAAACCGGCAGTCGGTGTACGGGTCAACCGTATTTCCAATCTAGCAGATGACCTCGCTCTAGCCTTGGCAGCCAAGGATGTCCGAATCGAGGCACCTATCCCTGGGAAATCCCTAGTCGGAATTGAAGTACCTAACTCCGAGATTGCGACTGTCTCCTTCCGAGAACTATGGGAACAATCTCAAACGAAAGCAGAAAATCTCTTGGAAATTCCTTTAGGGAAGGCAGTTAATGGCACCGCAAGAGCTTTTGACCTTTCAAAAATGCCTCATTTGCTCGTCGCAGGTTCAACGGGTTCAGGGAAGTCAGTAGCTGTTAATGGTATTATTGCTAGCATTCTCATGAAGGCAAGACCAGACCAAGTCAAATTTATGATGGTTGACCCCAAGATGGTTGAGTTATCTGTTTACAATGATATCCCCCATCTCTTAATTCCAGTTGTGACCAATCCACGCAAGGCCAGCAAGGCTCTGCAAAAGGTTGTGGATGAGATGGAAAACCGTTATGAACTCTTTGCCAAGGTGGGAGTTCGTAACATTGCAGGTTTTAATGCCAAGGTAGAAGAGTTCAATTCCCAATCTGAATACAAGCAGGTTCCACTACCACTCATTGTCGTGATTGTGGATGAGTTGGCTGACCTTATGATGGTAGCCAGCAAGGAAGTAGAAGATGCTATCATTCGTCTCGGACAGAAGGCGCGTGCTGCAGGTATCCACATGATTCTTGCAACCCAGCGCCCATCCGTTGATGTCATTTCTGGTCTGATCAAGGCCAATGTTCCTTCTCGTGTCGCTTTCGCAGTTTCATCAGGAACAGATTCCCGTACGATTTTGGATGAAAATGGAGCGGAAAAACTGCTTGGTCGAGGTGACATGCTCTTTAAACCGATTGATGAAAACCACCCAGTTCGTCTCCAAGGCTCCTTTATCTCGGATGATGATGTCGAGCGCATTGTGAACTTCATCAAGGCTCAGGCAGATGCGGACTACGATGAGAGTTTTGATCCAGGTGAGGTTTCTGAAAATGAAGGTGAATTTTCAGATGGTGAAACTGGTGGAGATCCGCTTTTTGAAGAAGCCAAGGCTTTGGTCATTGAGACCCAGAAAGCTAGTGCGTCCATGATTCAGCGTCGTTTATCAGTTGGATTTAACCGTGCGACCCGCCTTATGGAAGAACTCGAAATGGCAGGTGTCATTGGTCCAGCTGAAGGTACCAAACCAAGAAAAGTATTGCAACAATAAAAAATAGCTTCTTTCCAAGTTTGGAGGGAAGCTATTTTACTGGCTATTGATTGGTATTATTTTCTGAATTTGGAGTATTGGACTGTTTTTCATTTTCAGTAGTAGATTTACTTGGAGCAGGAGTAGTAGATTCCTGAGTTGCTGCTTTCTGCTCTTCTTTTTTCTCTTCTTTGACGCTGGATTTTGGTGTTTCCTCTTGTTGTGTTTTTTCTGGAGAAGTGTTATTTTCCTTATTAGGACTAGTGTTTTCTTGAGGTGATTCCTTTTGAATTTCTTTGACAATTGTTGTCGTCTGGCTTGTCGTAGGTTCTTTTTTAGTATTTTTGTTATTATCCAAGGCGTTCATGATAGTGATGCTTGCGGTAATTAAGCCGAGGATACTACCGATAGTAGCGACGGTTTTTTGAAAGACAGTGAAGCCTTTTTTGATGTGTTCTGTTTTTGGTTTTGAAGTTCTACGATAATTAGACATACATTCTCTCCTTTAATTAAAATTTATTATACCGCATTTCTTTAAAAAAATCTTAAAAAAAGAGGAATTGCCCTTTCTTGTCGCAGACTCCGTTTCATGATACAATAGAAGGAGTGATTTTAGAAAGCGTGAGAAAACATGATTTACTTTGATAATTCGGCGACGACCAAGCCTTATCCTGAAGTACTTGAAACCTATATGCAGGTGGCTTCAAAAATTTTAGGAAATCCATCTAGTCTTCATCGTTTAGGGGACCAGGCAACACGAATCTTAGATGCTTCTCGCCAACAGATTGCAGATTTAATTGGTAAGAAAAGCGATGAAATCTTCTTTACTTCTGGTGGGACAGAAGGAGATAACTGGGTCATCAAGGGTGTGGCCTTTGAAAAAGCTCAATTTGGCAAGCACATCATCGTATCAGCCATTGAACATCCGGCAGTCAAAGAGTCAGCACTCTGGTTGAAATCTCAAGATTTTGAAGTGGATTTTGCTCCAGTTGATGAGAAAGGATTTGTGGATGTTGAGGCGCTAGCAGATTTGATAAGACCTGATACGACCCTCGTTTCCATCATGGCAGTTAACAACGAAATTGGCTCTGTTCAGCCCATTGAGGCTATTTCAGAACTGTTAGCAGACAAACCAACTATTTCCTTCCACGTTGATGCAGTTCAGGCACTTGCCAAAATTCCGACTGAAAAGTATCTGACAGAACGAGTGGATTTTGCGACTTTCTCTGGTCACAAGTTCCACGGAGTTCGTGGTGTTGGTTTTGTCTATATCAAGTATGGCAAGAAGATTACGCCTCTTTTAACAGGTGGTGGTCAGGAACGTGATTACCGTTCGACAACTGAAAATGTGGCAGGAATTGCAGCGACAGCCAAGGCTCTCCGTTTATCTATGGAAAAGCTAGATATCTTTACTAGTAAGATAGGACAGATGAAGGTAGTGATTCGCCAAGCTCTTTTAGATTATCCAGATATATTTGTCTTTTCAGATGAGGAAGACTTTGCCCCTCATATCCTGACTTTTGGAATCAAGGGTGTTCGAGGTGAAGTCATCGTTCACGCCTTTGAAGACTATGATATTTTCATCTCAACGACCTCTGCTTGTTCGTCAAAGGCAGGGAAACCTGCAGGAACCCTGATTGCCATGGGAGTGGATAAAGATAAGGCCCAGTCAGCTGTACGTCTTAGTCTAGACCTTGAAAATGATATGAGTCAGGTCGAGCAGTTTTTGACCAAGTTAAAATTAATTTACAATCAAACTAGAAAAGTAAGATAGGAGCATTCATGCAATATTCAGAAATTATGATTCGCTACGGTGAGCTGTCAACCAAGGGTAAAAACCGTATGCGTTTCATCAATAAACTTCGCAATAATATTTCAGACGTTTTGTCTATCTATCCCCAGGTAAAAGTAACCGCTGATCGCGACCGTGCCCATGCTTACCTCAATGGAGCAGATTACACAGCAGTAGCAGAATCGCTTAAGCTAGTCTTTGGAATTCAGAATTTTTCTCCAGTATACAAGGTAGAAAAATCTGTAGAAGTTCTGAAGTCTGCTGTCCAAGAGATTATGCAGGACATCTACAAGGATGGCATGACCTTTAAGATTTCTAGCAAGCGTAGCGACCACAGCTTTGAGTTGGATAGTCGTGAACTCAACCAAACACTTGGAGGAGCTGTTTTCGAAGCCATTCCAAATGTGCAAGCTCAAATGAAAAGTCCTGACATCAATCTTCAGGTGGAGATACGTGAAGAAGCAGCCTATCTTTCTTATGAAACTATTCGTGGTGCGGGTGGTTTGCCAGTTGGAACTTCAGGTAAAGGTATGCTTATGTTATCAGGAGGGATTGACTCACCTGTAGCAGGTTATCTTGCTTTGAAACGTGGAGTGGATATTGAGGCTGTTCACTTTGCCAGCCCACCTTACACGAGTCCTGGTGCTCTTAAAAAAGCCCAAGATTTGACCCGTAAATTAACCAAGTTTGGTGGAAATATCCAGTTTATCGAAGTTCCTTTTACAGAGATTCAAGAGGAAATCAAGGCTAAAGCACCAGAAGCTTACTTGATGACTCTAACTCGTCGCTTTATGATGCGGATTACAGATCGTATTCGTGAGGTACGAAATGGTTTAGTTATCATCAACGGGGAAAGCCTAGGTCAAGTAGCCAGTCAAACCTTGGAGAGCATGCAGGCTATCAATGCTGTTACCAACACTCCAATTATTCGTCCAGTTGTGACAATGGATAAGTTGGAAATCATTGACATCGCTCAGGAAATTGACACCTTTGAAATTTCTATCCAACCTTTTGAAGACTGTTGTACCATTTTTGCGCCAGATCGTCCAAAGACCAATCCTAAGATTAAGAATGCGGAGCAGTACGAAGCGCGTATGGATGTTGAAGGATTAGTAGAGCGAGCAGTAGCAGGAATCATGATTACTGAGATTACACCTCAAGCTGAAAAAGATGAAGTGGATGACTTGATTGACAATCTTCTCTAATCAGAAAATCCAGAAGAATTTAGAAAAATAGATGAAAAAGTTAGTTTTTAATCCAAAAATGGAAGCAAAACTAACTTTTTTTCTATAATTGTGATATAATAAAATAAAATTTTGAATATAGAGAGTTTTCTGACAATGAATCAATCCTACTTTTATTTAAAAATGAAAGAACACAAACTCAAGGTTCCTTATACAGGTAAGGAACGCCGTGTACGTGTTCTTCTGCCTAAAGATTATGAGAAAGACACGGATCGTTCCTATCCTGTTGTTTACTTTCATGACGGGCAAAATGTTTTTTATAGCAAGGAGTCTTTCATTGGCCATTCATGGAAGATTATCCCAGCTATTAAGCGTAATCCTGATATCAGTCGCATGATTGTCGTCGCCATTGACAATGATGGTATGGGGCGGATGAATGAGTATGCGGCTTGGAAGTTCCAAGAATCTCCTATCCCAGGACAGCAATTTGGCGGTAAGGGTGTGGAGTATGCCGAGTTTGCTATGGAGGTGGTCAAACCTTTTATCGATGAGACCTACCGTACCAAAGCTGACCGCCAGCATACGGCTATGATTGGGTCTTCACTAGGAGGCAATATTACCCAGTTTATCGGTTTGGAATACCAAGACCAAATTGGCTGTTTAGGGGTCTTTTCATCTGCTAACTGGCTCCATCAAGAAGCCTTTAATCGCTATATCGAGCGCCAGAAACTATCGCCTGACCAGCGTATCTTTATCTATGTTGGAACAGAAGAAGCAGATGATACGGACAAGACCCTAATGGCTGGTAATATCAAACAAGCCTATATCGACTCTTCGCTTCGTTATTATCATGATTTGATAGCAGGTGGGGTACACTTAGATAATCTTGTCTTGAAAGTTCAATCTGGTGCCATCCATAGTGAAATCCCTTGGTCGGAGAATTTACCAGACTGTCTGAGATTTTTTGCAGAGAAATGGTAAGTTAGAAAAGGAGAAATCAAATGCATATTGAAAACCTTAGCCACTGGAGTGGCAATCTTAACCGTGAAATGTACCTTAATCGTTATGGACATGCAGGGATTCCAGTTGTGGTTTTTGCTTCATCAGGTGGTAGTCACAACGAATACTATGATTTTGGCATGATTGATGCCTGTGCTTCCTTTATCGAGGAAGGCCGTGTCCAGTTCTTTACCTTGTCCAGTGTAGATAGTGAGAGCTGGTTGGCCACATGGAAAAATGGGCACGACCAAGCGGAAATGCATCGTACCTATGAACGCTATGTGATTGAAGAGGCCATTCCTTTTATCAAGCATAAGACAGGTTGGTTTGATGGTATGATGACGACAGGTTGCTCGATGGGCGCCTATCATGCAGTCAATTTCTTCCTCCAACATCCAGATGTTTTTACAAAGGTGATTGCTCTTAGTGGTGTTTACGATGCACGTTTCTTTGTCGGCGACTACTACAATGACGATGCCATTTACCAAAACTCGCCAGTAGATTATATCTGGAACCAGAACGACGGCTGGTTTATCGATCGTTACCGTCAGGCAGAGATTGTGCTGTGTACGGGTCTTGGTGCCTGGGAACAAGATGGCTTGCCATCCTTCTACAAGCTTAAAGAAGCCTTTGACCAGAAACAAATTCCAGCCTGGTTTGCTGAATGGGGACACGATGTCGCCCACGACTGGGAATGGTGGCGCAAACAAATGCCTTATTTCCTTGGCAATCTCTATTTATAAAAGGAGTTATCTATGAATTACCTTGTTATTTCTCCCCACTATCCGCAAAATTTTCAACAGTTTACAATTGAGCTAGCTAATAAAGGCATCACAGTCTTGGGAATCGGTCAAGAACCATACGAGCAATTGGATGAACCTTTACGCAATAGCCTAACCGAATATTTCCGTGTTGACAATCTTGAAAATATAGATGAAGTCAAACGTGCAGTTGCTTTCCTTTTCTATAAACATGGTCCAATTGATCGCATCGAATCTCATAATGAATACTGGCTTGAGTTGGATGCAACACTCAGAGAACAATTCAATGTCTTTGGTGCCAAACCAGAGGATCTCAAAAAGACGAAATTTAAGTCTGAAATGAAGAAGCTTTTCAAAAAAGCAGGTGTTCCTGTGGTCCCTGGAGCTGTTATCAAGACGGAAGCAGATGTTGATCAAGCAGTGAACGAAATCGGCCTGCCAATGATTGCCAAACCTGATAATGGAGTGGGAGCAGCCGCAACTTTTAAGCTTGAGACAGAAGACGATATCAATCACTTCAAGACTGAGTGGGATCATTCAACTGTTTATTTCTTTGAGAAATTTGTCACCTCTAGCGAAATTTGTACCTTTGATGGTCTTGTGGACAAGGATGGTAAAATTGTCTTCTCAACAACCTTTGATTACGCCTATACACCTCTGGATCTTATGATTTACAAGATGGACAATTCCTACTATGTTCTTAAGGACATGGATCCTAAACTTCGCAAGTATGGTGAAGCGATTGTCAAGGAATTTGGTATGAAAGAACGGTTCTTCCATATTGAGTTCTTCCGTGAAGGGGATGATTACATCGCCATTGAGTACAATAACCGCCCTGCAGGTGGTTTCACTATTGATGTTTATAACTTTGCTCATTCCTTGGACCTCTATCGTGGATATGCTGCTATTGTAGCAGGAGAAGAGTTCCCAGCGTCAGACTTTGAACCTCAGTTTTGTTTAGCTACATCCCGTCGTGCAAATGCCCACTATGTTTATTCTGAGGAGGACTTGCTTGCCAAATACAGCCATCAGTTCAAGGTTAAAAAAATCATGCCAGCAGCCTTTGCGGAACTTCAAGGAGATTACCTTTATATGCTGACAACTCCGAGTCGACAAGAAATGGAGCAGATGATTGCAGATTTCGGACAACGTCAAGAATAAGAACTCTCGGATTAAGGAAATGCACCTCCTTAATCCTTTTATTTTAACAAGAGAAATAAAACCGCTTTCTCATACATTCTTTTAGAAAACCTGTTGCTAAAAGATATAAAAATTGATAGAATAAGGATTGTCTAAAAAATTTTAAGGAGAATCTATCAAATGGATTTCACATGGGCAATTAAATATGCCACTGAATTTTTGGCCACTGCTATTTTGATCATTCTTGGAAATGGTGCAGTTGCAACGTTGAACTTAAAGGTACGAAAGGTCACCAAAGTGGCTGGATCGTTATCGCTGTTGGTTATGGTATGGGGGTTATGATCCCAGCCTTGATGTTTGGTAACGTATCAGGTAACCACATTAACCCAGCCTTCACTCTTGGACTTGCGATCAGCGGTCTCTTCCCTTGGGCACAAGTTGCGCCTTATATCATCGCACAAGTTTTGGGTGCTATCTTTGGTCAAGCCTTGGTTGTGGCAACACACCGCCCATATTACTTGAAAACTGAAAATCCAAACAACATTTTGGGTACTTTCTCAACCATTTCAAGTTTGGATAATGGTACAAAAGAATCACGTTTTGCAGCAACTGTTAACGGTTTTGTAAACGAGTTTGTTGGTTCATTTGTTCTTTTCTTTGCAGCTCTTGGAATGACTAAAAACTTCTTTGGTGCTGAACTAGTATCAAAAGCACAAGCGGCTATTAATGCTCAAGTTGCACAAGCAACTACTCAAGGTCAAACCATTCCTCAAGAACAAGTAACAGCAGCACTTGACCAAGCTAAAGAACAAGTAGCACCATTTATGACATCTGGTCTTGGAATTGCTCACTTGGCACTAGGTTTCCTAGTTATGGCTTGGTAACATCACTTGGTGGACCTACAGGACCTGCCTTGAACCCAGCCCGTGACTTGGGACCACGTCTCCTTCATGCTTTCCTTCCAAAATCAGTTCTTGGTGAGCACAAAGGTGATTCAAAATGGTGGTACTCTTGGGTACCAGTAGTAGCACCAATCGCAGCAGCAATTGCGGCAGTAGCTATCTTCAAATTCCTTTACCTATAAGAAATTGAAACCGGGGCAATCCTCGGTTTTTTAGATGAAATTTTTACGAAAAATCGGTAAATTTGAGCATAATATCTTGTAAAAAATTCTAAAATCCTTTAAAATAAAAGAGTTGGAGGAGTTTATGAATGTAAATCAGATTGTACGGATTATTCCTACTTTAAAAGTAAATAATAGAAAATTAAATGAAACATTTTATATAGAGACCCTTGGTATGAAGGCCTTGTTAGAAGAGTCAGCCTTTCTGTCACTAGGTGATCAAACAGGTCTAGAAAAGCTGGTTTTAGAAGAAGCTCCAAGTATGCGCACTCGTAAGGTGGAGGGAAGAAAAAAATTAGCTAGATTAATTGTCAAGGTGGAAAATCCCTTAGAAATTGAAGGACTCTTATCTAAAACAGATTCGATTCATAAATTATATAAGGGGCAGAATGGCTACGCTTTTGAAATTTACTCTCCAGAAGATGATTTGGTTTTGATTCATGCGGAAGATGACAGAGCAAGTCTAGGAGAAGTAGAAGAAAAGCCAGAATTTCAAACAGATCTGGAGTCAATTTCTTTAAGTAAATTTGAAATTTCTATGGAATTACACCTCCCAACGGATGTAGATAGTTTCTTGGAACTATCTGAAATTGGGACATCACTTGGTTTTATCCCAGCTGAGGGGCAGGATTTGACTGTGGACAATTCGGTTACTTGGGACTTATCTATGCTCAAGTTCCTGGTCAATGAACTAGATATAGCAAGTCTTCGCCAGAAGTTTGAGTCTACCGAATATTTTATTCCTAAGTCTGAAAAATTCTTCCTTGGTAAAGATAGAAATAATGTTGAATTGTGGTTTGAAAAAGTATGAAGTGGACCAAGATTATTAAAAAAATAGAAGAACAAATCGAGGCAGGGATTTATCCCGGAGCCTCTTTTGCGTATTTTAAGGACAATCAATGGACGGAGTTCTATTTAGGCCAGAGTGACCCAGAGCATGGTTTGCAGACTGAGGCAGAACTAGTTTATGATCTAGCCAGTCGTCAGCAAGGTTGTTGGGTAGGTACTGTTTTCACCTTCTTGTGGGAAAGAGGTCAATTAGATATTGACAGACCAGTAACCGATTTTTTACCTGAAAGTGATTATCCAGACATCACTATTCGCCAGCTCTTGACTCACGCAACAGACCTTGATCCGTTTATTCCTAATCGTGATCTTTTAACAGCACCTGAATTAAAGGAAGCGATGTTTCATCTCAAGAGACGAAATCAGCCAGCCTTTCTTTATTCGGATGTCCATTTTTTGCTGTTGGGTTTTATTTTGGAAAGAATCTTTGATAAGGATTTGGATGAGATTTTACAGGAGCAAGTCTGGAAACCTTGGGGAATGGCGGATACCCAGTTTGGGCCTGTTGAGCTTGCTGTTCCAACAGTCAGAGGTGTAGAGGCAGGCATAGTACATGATCCCAAGGCTCGCCTTCTGGGCAGACATGCAGGTAGTGCTGGTTTATTTTCTACTGTAAAGGATTTACAAATCTTTTTAGAGCATTATTTAGCAGATGATTTTGCAAGAGATTTGAGTCAAAATTTTTCTCCTTTGGATGACAAGGAACGTTCTTTGGCATGGAATTTGGAAGGAGATTGGTTAGACCATACGGGCTATACTGGTACCTTTATCATGTGGAATCGCCAGAAGCAAGAAGCGGCTATTTTCCTATCGAATCGTACCTATGAAAAGGATGAGAGGGCTCAATGGATTATAGACCGCAATCAAGTGATGGACTTGATTCGCAAAGAAGAGTAAGGAGAGACATGTCAAACAGTTTAAAAGGGACTATATTAACAGTTGTGGCTGGGATTGCTTGGGGCTTGTCAGGAACGAGTGGCCAATACCTGATGGCACATGGAATTTCGTCTCTGGTTTTAACTAACTTACGACTTTTAATCGCCGGTGGGATTCTCATGGTCTTGGCTTATGCTACTGCAAAGGATAAAATGCTGGCCTTTTTAAAGGATAGAAAGAGTTTGCTGTCTCTTCTTATTTTTGCTCTAATTGGTCTCTTCCTCAATCAATTTGCCTATCTAACTGCTATTCAGGAGACCAATGCAGGTACCGCGACAGTGCTTCAGTATGTTTGTCCTGTCGGAATTTTAATTTATAGCTGTATCAAGGATAAGGTGGCGCCGACACTGGGAGAGATTATTTCCATCATATTAGCCATTGGAGGGACCTTCCTGATTGCAACTCATGGGCAGTTGGACCAGTTATCCATGACACCTGCAGGCCTTTTCTGGGGGCTATTTTCTGCACTAACTTATGCACTTTATATCATTTTGCCCATAGCCTTGATTAAGAAGTGGGGGAGTAGTTTGGTCATTGGTGTGGGAATGGTCATAGCAGGTTCGGTCGCCCTTCCTTTTACAGGAGTTCTACAGACTGCTATCCCAACTAGTCTTGATTTTCTCCTCGCTTTTGCGGGCATTATTCTTATCGGGACTGTCTTTGCCTATACAGCCTTCTTAAAGGGAACCAGTCTGATAGGACCGGTTAAGTCAAGTTTGTTGGCTTCAATTGAGCCAATCTCTGCGGTTTTCTTTGCCTTCCTAATTATGAATGAACAATTCTATCCCATTGATTTTCTTGGCATGGCAATGATATTGTTTGCTGTAACTCTGATTTCTTTGAAAGATTTATTGTTAGAGAAATAAACAAAAAATGAAAGTAGATGATAACCACTCTCAAAGAGGGTTTATTTTTACTAGTAAAAGTCTTTAAATCTAAATGAATTAATGAAATTTTATAAAAGTTTAAGCCTTTTTTCTTAAAATATTTATATGAGTATAGAATACCTGGAGAAAATATGAATATTTTTAAAAAAATACATCCATCTAAACCTCTAAAATACTTGAGATGGTTTGACATTGTGATTATTACGATCATAATGTTTGGTCAGTTTATAATTCGTTCAACCGAGCTATTTTTAGCAAATACGTTTCCAACGGGTGCATCAAGTACAGTAGGGGCAGTTAGACAGGCTGCAAGCGAAAGTGCGGCTTATTTTAGTAATTTTACCCTGCAAGCTATATTACTGACTGTGACCTTACTCTATCTTTTGATTCGAAATTATGATTTTAAACAGCTTCCTATTCGCTGGAATTGGTCCATTATCTTTTGGGTTCCATTTATATTTGCTTTAGTGGGACTGTTTGGAGACTTGGTTACAACTCTCACTGGTAAATATAATTACTTTAATCCAGACCTTTTTGCCTATATAGATTTCACGCAAATAATAAGGAAGTTCTTAGCTCTCAGCCCGATAGCGATTGCCTATGCCTTGCTTAATGGATTTTATGAAGAGTTTTTCTTTCTAGGTTTGTTAACTTCAGTGAAGGAAAAACACAAGTGGTTGGTTTTGCTTTATTCTACTAGTATTCGTATTTCCTTCCACACCTATCAAGGATTAGTATGGGCTTTGGTAATCGGTGTAGTTTATGGCTTATTCTATTATTTTTTATACAAATATAAAATTAAAAATCTCCTTCCATTCTTTCTCATGCATGCTTTAGCAGATATGTTTGGTTCTAGCCTGATCTATCTATTGGTTGCTTGGGGGACTTAAGAATTAGAAAAGTCCACTCAGTTGTCTGAGCGGACTTTTTGTGTCAAGACGTTTAGTCTTTATTTTCGTACGGCAAGATCAAGTTCAAGATGATTCCTGTCATGGCTGATAGGGCAGTACCTGAAAGGGTAACTGGACCAAGTTTAAGGATAGCTCCTCCAAGTCCAAGTACCAACATAGCACTTGCGATGATTAGGTTACGCATTTGACTGAAGTCTACACGTTCTTTGATCAAGACTTTCAAACCATTACTTGCGATAACTCCGTAGAGAAGGATTGACATACCACCAAGTACAGCATTTGGAATGGTTGAAATCAAGGCAGTGAATTTACCAAGGAAGCTAAGGGCAATCGCGATAAAGGCAGCGTTACGGATAACTGAGACGAAAGCGATACGAGTCATACCGATAACCCCTGTATTTTCTCCATAAGTTGTATTGGCTGGTCCACCAAGGAAGGCAGAAACTGAAGTTGCGATACCGTCACCAAGAAGAGTACGGTGAAGACCTGGTTCTTTCAAGAATTGACGACCACAGATTTGACCTAAAACAGTATGGTCTCCGATATGTTCAGAAATTGTTACGATAGCGATTGGCAAGATAGCGATGGTTTCTGGACCAAAGTAAAGATTGTATTCTTTAAAGGCACCACCTGTGCTAAATGGCAAGTAGAAACCAGGAATTTCAAACCAGTTAGCTTTAAGAACTGGTGTAAAGTCAACCAAACCAAGAGTTAGTGCGAAGAGGTAACCACCGATAATGGCAAAGAGGAATGGAATGATTCGTAGGAAGCCTTTTCCTTTTGTATTGATAAAGGCAGCAATCAAGAAAGTAACAACGGCTACAAGAGCATTTTTCCAATTTCCATCAGCTACAAGACCAGCGTTAGTAACAGCTGAACCTGCAAGTCCAAGACCGATAACGATGATCATAGGTCCGATGATGATTGGTGGCAAGAGTTTATCAATCCATTTTGTACCCGCAAAACGAACACTTGCAGCCACAAGGACATAGACTAAACCAGTCAAGATAACCCCTGTTTGAGCAGCAGATACATCACCACCCATTTCTTTCATAGCTAGGGACATAGCTGTGATAAAGGCAAATGAGGAACCTAGATAAACGGGAACTTTAAAACCAGTTGAAATCATATAGATGAGTGTTCCTACACCTGAAGCAAAAAGGGCAACAGATACAGGCATTCCCAAAATCAAGGGTACCAAGATGGTCGCTCCAAACATGGCGAAAACGTGTTGGAAACTAAGGAGAATTCCTTTTCCAGCTGAAGGACGTTGGTCAACGTCTAGTAACAAATCAACAGTTGATTCTTGTTTCATATAAACCTCACTTTTGGGCATCAAAAAAGAGCCCATTATTTTACAGCAATAGGCCCTCAGAGTAAGACTTCTCTAAAATCTAGACTTTAAAGAGTTTTAAATATTTCTGCGTCTTCGTCACCTCACGGGATGACATTAAAAACCTTTGCTTAGGATAGTATAGCAGAAAAAATGATTTTGTAAATCATTTTTTCCCGAGCCCGAAAATAAGAGAGCGAGGTTGATTTTGTAAATCATTTTTTCCCGAGCCTAAAAATAAAAGAGCGAGACTGACTTTGTAAATATTTTTTACTAAAAAAATTAAAGTGGGCGTTTATTGGGCATGCCAGCCTTACGTGGAAATTTATTTGGTGTTTCTTTTTTCTTTTCTACCACAGTGATGTAGCGCGGATCTCCATTAGGTAGAGCGTAGCTGAGATTGTCTTCGACCTTACTGAAGAGGAGGTTGAGGGCATTTTTGGCTTCTAACAATTCCCCTGGAGCATTGCTGGCTTTTAGTGCTAATAGTTTTCCGCCAACTTTAAGGTAGGGAATAGTCAATTCAGACAAGACCTGCATACGGGCAACCGCACGAGCTGTTACAAAATCATATTGAGCACGGAAATTCTTATCTTGGGCAAAATCTTCTGCACGACCGTGGTAGAAATGAACATCGTCCAAATCTAGTTCTTGAGCCAACAGTTGGAGGAAGTTGATGCGCTTATTGAGTGAATCAATAATAGTCACATCTAACTGAGGATAGAGAATTTTCATTGGTAGACTAGGAAATCCTGCCCCAGCACCGATGTCAAGAAGTTTGATAGTTTCATTTGGAATCAAACCTTGAAGAATGGGTGCAATTGAATCGTAAAAATGTTTGAGATAAACTTCTTCCTTGTCTGTAATAGCTGTTAGATTAATTTTTTCATTCCACTCGACCAAGAGTTCAAAATAACGTTCAAATTGTTTTTTTTGCTGGTCCGAAAGTGGAAGATTTTGCTCGGTAAGCAGGTTGTAAAATGTTTCTGGTTTCATAGTTATTTCCTTCTTTAGTATCATCTTATTTTACCACAATCATTAAAAATTTGATATACTGGTACTAATCTAAAAGCAGAAAGGACTTATATAATGACTTGGATTATTCTTGGAGTTTTAGCTCTTATTGTTATTTTTGTGATTGTTAGCTATAACGGTTTGGTTAAGAATCGTATGCAAACAAAGGAGGCTTGGAGTCAGATTGATGTTCAGTTGAAACGTCGAAATGACCTCTTGCCAAACTTGATTGAAACTGTAAAAGGTTATGCCAAATATGAAGGTTCTACTCTTGAAAAGGTGGCAGAACTGCGTAACCAAGTGGCGACAGCAACTTCACCAGCAGAAGCTATGAAAGCTAGTGATGCCCTCACTCGTCAGGTTTCAGGTATTTTTGCAGTTGCAGAAAGCTATCCAGATCTGAAAGCTAGTGCTAACTTTGTTAAATTGCAAGAGGAGTTGACAAACACAGAAAATAAAATTTCTTACTCTCGTCAACTCTACAACAGTGTTGTCAGCAACTACAATGTAAAATTAGAAACTTTCCCAAGCAATATCATCGCTGGAATGTTTGGATTTAAAGCAGCAGATTTCCTTCAAACACCAGAAGAGGAAAAGGCAGTTCCTAAAGTTGATTTTAGCGGTTTAGGTGACTAAGATGTTGTTTGATCAAATTGCAAGCAATAAACGAAAAACGTGGATTTTGTTGCTGGTATTTTTCCTACTCTTAGCTCTGGTTGGCTATGCGGTTGGTTACCTCTTTATGAGGTCTGGGATTGGTGGTTTGGTTATCGCACTGATTATCGGCTTTATCTATGCCTTGTCCATGATTTTTCAATCGACAGAGATTGTCATGTCCATGAATGGAGCGCGTGAGGTGGATGAACAAACGGCACCAGACCTCTACCATGTAGTGGAAGATATGGCTATGGTGGCTCAGATTCCTATGCCTCGTGTTTTCATCATTGATGATCCAGCCTTAAATGCCTTTGCGACAGGTTCTAACCCTCAAAACGCAGCGGTTGCTGCGACGTCAGGTCTCCTAGCTATCATGAATCGTGAAGAACTAGAAGCTGTTATGGGACATGAAGTCAGTCATATTCGTAACTACGATATTCGCATTTCGACTATTGCTGTTGCCCTTGCTAGTGCTATCACCATGCTTTCTAGTATGGCAGGTCGTATGATGTGGTGGGGTGGAGCAGGTCGCAGACGAAGTGACGATGATCGAGATGGAAATGGTCTTGAAATCATTATGCTAGTGGTTTCCCTACTTGCAATTGTGCTGGCACCTCTCGCTGCAACCTTGGTGCAACTAGCTATTTCTCGTCAGAGGGAATTTTTAGCTGATGCTTCCAGTGTCGAGTTGACTCGCAATCCTCAAGGGATGATAAATGCTCTACGTAAGTTGGATAATAGTAAACCGATGAGTCGTCCTGTAGATGATGCCAGCAGTGCACTTTATATCAATGATCCCAAGAAAGGAGGAGGGTTCCAAAAACTATTTTATACCCACCCACCTATCTCAGAACGGATCGAACGTTTAAAACATATGTGAAATGAAGGCTGGGAAAAAGTCTTTAAAATCTTAAAAACGCATAATATCAGGTGTGCAAAAAACTTGATATTATGCGTTTTATTATGGGAAGATTTACTTCCTTTTCTCCTAAAATTGTGTTTTTGCCCCACCTATCTACTATGTTGCAAATTTATAAATCATCTAAATTAACTACATCCAAACCGTGTTCTGTCAAGCGATAGATAGTCGAACAGACCTCTTTTAAGAAACGACGGTCATGCGAAACAGTGATGAGACCGCCTGTATACGTAGTAAAGAGCTTTCTGATTTGGGGTTGAGAAGTGGGTGAAAAGTTTCGTGTGGGTTCATCCAAAAGGAGAAAGTTTGGTTTGCGCAGCACTAAATCCAAAAGCAGAAGTTTCCCCTGTTGCCCGCCGGATAAGGAGCGAATTTGGTGGTACATCTCTGGATAACTGAAATTGAGACTGGCTAGGTGGGATTGGATTTTCTGAAATTCCTTTTTTCACCAGTTTTGCTGAGATAGGTTATTGGTGATAAATCCAATTGCAGTTTTTTGTGGTAATCTTGTGGCATAAAACCAAGGGAAATCTCTCTTTTATCATTCAGAAGTCTCTGTAACTTGTCTAACAGGGTCGATTTCCCAATACCATTTGGCCCGATAATACCGATTTTTTCTTGGCCACGGACAGTTAGTCGTAGTTCTTGAACCAAAACTCGGTCGTCAATGGCCAAATTTTCCTTTTCCAGTTGGATTAAGACTTTAGAGGCCGGTAATGGTTGGATGTCTGAGAAGAAAAGTCTGATTTCTTCCTCTTCAAGTGGTTTTTGGGTCATGGTCTGAGCTGTCTTTTCAAAGCGTTTTTCTTGAGAGAGGACAGTTTTCATCTTTTTAGCCAATAGGCGACCGGCAGTACTGTCTTTAGTAGCTCGAAGCGCAGTTTCTACATTTTGCTTGACTCGCCGATGTTTTTCCATGGTTTTATCGTAGGCTCTTTGGTGGTTAGCAGCTTGTTGGCTTTGTTTGGCAAAATTAGCCTTTTTCTGCTCACTATAGCTATCATAGTCTGAATGCTCTACTAGTGTTTCTGCTTCTTTACGGTGCTTGACCAGTCGCAAGTGGACAATAGTATCAGCCGTTTCAGAAAGAAAGTCCTCATCATGGGAAATGAAAATAACGGTTTGCCGAATCTTCCGAATCTGACCTTTTAGCCAGTCAACCGTCTCAAGGTCTAGGTCATTTGAAGGTTCATCTAAAAATAGAATCTCAAAGGGTTTGGCTAACTCATGGATGAGCTGAATTTTCAAAGCTTCGCCCCCTGATAGACTGCCAATTTCTTGGTTGCTAGCGAAACGGTCGCTATCAAAATGCAATTCCTCAGCTAAACGATAGAGGACACTGTAGTCTAAATCAATAGAATCTAAAAAGAAGTAGTCGTGTAGACTTCTCTTTTTCAGGTCCTCGGGGAGTTTTTGAGGAATGTAAGCTATTGACTGATAGTCAGACTGGATGTCTCCCTTGATAGTGAAATCAGACAAATTTTCCCCCATTAAAGTTTTAAGTAAGGTTGATTTGCCATTTCCTTCTTCACCAATAATAGCTACCTTTTCCCCTTCTTGGATGGTCATGTTTAAGTCAGAGACAAAGTCTTGTAAATCTTTGTTTTGTGTGATGGTCAGGTGATTGATTTTTATCATATGATTGCCCTTTCTAGAATGTCCATAGTGCATAACAAAAAGCTCTACTTTACCTAGTAGAGCCAATGTCTATGTCAAAAAAAACTCTATTAATACTCTTCGAAAATCTCTTCAAACCACGTCAGCGTCGCCTTACCGTATATATGTGACTGACTTCGTCAGTCTTATCTACAACCTCAAAACAGTGTTTTGAGCAACCTGCGGCTAGCTTCCTAGTTTGCTTTTTGATTTTCATTGAGTATAAAATGCTAGAAAAAGAGCATAAAAGAGCACACAAAAAGAGACAAAAACAAGATCTACTAAATAAAGGTTCTTTATTTGATAGACTTAGTTGTTCATGTCTCCCTTACCTCCTAGTATTAGTACCTCTATCCTATACCTTTCAGGCTATTTTGTCAACAGAAAACTGACAATTCTAATCTCTAGAATCCAAAAACAGGTCCATAAAGAGTTAGTACGTGTTTGACATGCTCGTAATGGAACTTGTCATAGTTGCGCCAAGCAGTGCGTGCTTGATCGTTTAGTTTTAGGCTACCAAGACCAATCAGAAGACTGGTACGTTGGTAAAATTTCTCAAGGTCGATTAAAATACTGTTGTCCAACTTTTCCGCTTTTTTGAGCACTTGCAGAGTAGAATTTAGCAGCTCTTGCAGTCGAATATCATCTGCCCTACCCTGTTTGCAGCTTTGGAAACTTTTATTCAACTCGGATAGGAGTTGGGTTGCATTAGTAATGAGTTCTTTGTCTTCCATATGAGCATCCTCCTTGCTCTGATGTATTATTGCCTATAGTATAGCACTAAAAAACAAAAATGTCATAGTAAATATGTTAAAAAATTGAATTTTAATTATAAAGTTTGCTGTGCTGATTTGTAGCCTTTTCATGGTATAATCAAGAGAGTAAATCTTTATGGAGGAAGTATGAAATTAAATATTCAAGAAATTCGTAAGCAGTCTGAAGGCTTGCATTTTGAACAAACGTTAGACCTAGCAGCCGATCTGCGTGCACGTAATCAAGAAATTTTAGATGTAAAAGATATCCTTGCAGTTGGGAAAGTACAGTACGAAGACCGTATGTATTTCTTAGATTATCAACTATCTTATACCATTGTTCTTGCTTCAAGTCGCAGTATGGAACCAGTTGAGCTAGTTGAATCTTATCCAGTAACGGAAGTTTTCATGGAAGGCGCAACTAACCAACTAGATCAGGAAGTTATAGATGATGATTTGGTCTTGCCTATCGAAAATGGAGAACTTGATCTTGCTGAGAGCGTGTCAGATAATATCCTACTAAACATTCCTATCAAGGTCTTGACTGCTGAAGAAGAGGCTGGTCAAGGATTTGTTTCAGGAAATGATTGGCAAATCATGACTGAGGAAGAATACCAAGCTCAACAAGCAGTTAAGAAAGAAGAAAACAGTCCTTTTGCTGGCCTACAAGGACTATTTGATGGAGACGAATAATGGTCTTGTCAAAAAAACGAGCACGAAAAGTGCTAGAAGAAATCATTGCTCTTTTTCCAGATGCCAAGCCCAGTCTTGATTTTACCAATCATTTTGAACTCTTGGTTGCGGTCATGTTGTCAGCCCAGACGACGGATGCAGCGGTAAATAAGGCCACACCAGGTCTCTTTGCTGCCTTTCCAACGCCACAAGCCATGTCTGTTGCAACAGAAAGTGAAATTGCTTCACACATTTCTCGCCTGGGACTGTATCGGAATAAGGCTAAATTCCTTAAAAAATGTGCCCAACAGTTACTAGATGATTTTGATGGCCAAGTTCCTCAAACACGTGAGGAATTGGAGAGTTTGGCAGGTGTTGGTCGCAAGACAGCCAATGTTGTTATGAGTGTAGGATTTGGGATTCCAGCTTTTGCAGTGGATACTCATGTGGAGCGTATTTGCAAACACCACGATATTGTCAAAAAATCAGCGACACCGCTTGAGGTGGAAAAACGTGTTACGGATATCTTACCACCGGAGCAGTGGTTAGCAGCCCATCAGGCCATGATTTATTTCGGACGGGCTATCTGCCATCCTAAAAATCCAGAGTGTGACCAGTACCCACAGTTATATGATTTTAGCAATTTATAAGATGGGATTTCAAAAGTTTTTGCTTGATTTTAGGCACGCTTTGTGCTATAGTAATTGATAATTAAATATTCCTTTAAACCTGTCCCGTGAGGCAGGCAAGGAGCGTGATAAAGTAGAAGGGTGAAGTCTATACTGTTCGCAGTAGGGCTTGCTTAGCTATACATTTCAAGTCTCCTTGTTTAAGGAGACTTTTCTTTTTGGAGGTTTGTCATGAAGGCAAAAGAAGTTGTAGACGAATTGACTGTCAAACGAGCGATTACGCGTATTACTTATGAGATTATCGAACGCAACAAAGATTTGAATAAAATCGTCTTGGCTGGTATTAAAACTCGTGGTGTATTTATCGCCCACCGAATTCAAGAACGTTTGGATCAACTAGAAAATCTTTCAGTTCCTGTTGTGGAATTGGATACCAAACCTTTCCGTGATGATGTTAAAAGTGGAGAAGATACTTCTTTGGTTTCTGTTGATGTGACAGACCGTGAAGTTATCTTGGTGGACGATGTGCTCTATACAGGTCGTACCATCCGCGCTGCTATTGATAATATTGTCGGTCATGGTCGTCCTGCGCGCGTGAGTTTAGCTGTTCTGGTCGATCGTGGACATAGAGAATTGCCAATCCGTCCAGATTACGTTGGAAAAAATATCCCAACCAGTCGTTCTGAAGAAATCATCGTAGAGATGGCAGAACTTGATGGCCAAGACAGAGTTCTGATTACTGAAGAAGCTTAGAAAGCTAAAGGAGTAGCCATGTCAGAAAATCAACAAGCATTGAACCATGTGGTGTCCATGGAAGACCTCACTGTCGATCAAGTGATGAAATTGATCAAGCGAGGAATTGAGTTTAAAAACGGAGCTCAGCTTCCTTATGAGGACCATCCGATTGTTTCCAATCTCTTCTTTGAGGATTCTACACGAACACATAAGTCTTTTGAAGTAGCAGAGATTAAACTGGGATTGGAGCGACTTGACTTTGATGTGAAGACCAGCTCGGTTAATAAAGGTGAGACACTTTATGATACCATTTTGACTCTGTCTGCTTTAGGAGTGGATGTCTGTGTGATTCGCCACCCAGAGGTTGACTACTACAGAGAGTTAATTGCTAGTCCCACGATTACGACTTCCATCATCAATGGTGGAGATGGTTCGGGACAACACCCTAGCCAAAGCTTGCTGGATTTGATGACTATTTATGAGGAATTTGGTCACTTTGAGGGTCTTAAGGTTGCTATTGCAGGTGACTTGGACCACTCACGCGTTGCTAAATCCAATATGCAGATTTTGAAACGCTTGGGAGCTGAACTTTACTTTGCTGGACCTGAGGAATGGAGAAGTCAAGAGTTTGCAGACTATGGACAGTTTGTAACTATTGATGAAATCATTGATCAGGTTGATGTCATGATGTTTCTCCGTGTGCAACATGAACGCCATGATAGTGGAGCTGTCTTTTCAAAAGAAGACTACCATGCCCAACATGGTTTGACTCAAGAACGTTATGACCGTTTGAAAGAAACAGCAATCCTTATGCACCCAGCTCCAGTTAATCGTGATGTAGAAATCGCAGATCACTTGGTTGAAGCACCAAAATCACGGATTGTCCAACAAATGACCAATGGTGTCTTTGTTCGAATGGCAATCTTAGAATCCGTACTGGCGAGTAGAAACGCCAACTAAAACACAAGACGTTAAAAGACGCCAGTGAGCGTCCACGAGAGGTGAAAATATGACAAAAAGACTTCTAGTATTAGAAGATGGCACAGTTTTTGAAGGAAAGGCCTTCGGAGCAAATATTGATGTAACAGGCGAAATCGTTTTTAATACAGGGATGACTGGCTACCAAGAATCCATTACAGACCAGTCTTATAATGGACAAATCTTGACCTTTACTTATCCTTTGGTAGGAAATTATGGAATTAATCGTGATGATTACGAATCCATCATTCCAACTTGTAAGGGAGTTGTCGTTTTCGAAGAGGCGCGGCGAGCAAGTAACTGGCGCAATCAAATGACGCTGGATGAATTTTTGAAAGCTAAGAAAATTCCTGGTATTTCAGGGATTGATACGCGTGCCCTTACCAAGATTATTCGTAAGCATGGTACTATGCGTGCAACCCTGACCCATGTTGGGGACAGCATGGACCATGTGACGGATCAGCTCCAAGCGACAGTCTTGCCGACAGACAATATCAAGCAGGTTTCTACTAAAACTTCATATCCAGCTCCAGGAGTTGGTTTGAGCGTGGTGCTAGTTGACTTTGGTCTCAAGCACTCAATCTTACGTGAACTTTCTAAGCGTAATTGTAACGTGACGGTTGTTCCTTATTCGACAACGGCAGAAGAAATTCTCCATCTCAATCCTGACGGAGTTATGTTGTCAAATGGTCCAGGTAACCCAGAAGATGTTCCCCAAGCACTAGACATGATTCGCGGTGTGCAAGGAAAAATTCCAATCTTTGGTATCTGTATGGGGCACCAGCTCTTTGCAATGGCAAATGGTGCTAAGACCTACAAGATGAAATTTGGACACCGTGGATTCAACCATGCGGTACGCGAAATTGCTACAGGACGTGTGGATTTTACAAGTCAAAACCATGGTTATGCAGTTAGCCGTGAGGATTTGCCAGAACACTTGATTATCACCCACGAAGAAATCAATGACAAGTCAGTTGAAGGTGTGCGCCACAGATATCAACCTGCTTTCTCTGTTCAATACCATCCAGATGCAGCCCCTGGTCCACACGACGCTAGCTACCTATTTGACGAGTTTATCGAGATGATGGAAGCTTTTAAACAATCAAACTAAGAACGAGTAAAAGCTCGTCGGAGAATTTATTTAATGTCGCCCTGTGAGGCGACGAATAGAAAGGCAGGTCGTTTCTTTTAGTCGCTATCAGGCGAACTAAAAACTCCCTGCACTAGATTTTTTACCGAAAAGTATCGTTTCGCTAAAAAATCATCGGAGAATTTATTTAATGGCAACCTGAGAGTTGCCGAATAGAAAGGAGAAGGGTGCTCCGTATTTGCTGAACTGAATACGGACTACGGACGGTGCTAAAAAGATAGTTATTCCTAGAACTGACAGTTCTTCGTCATAACTCCTATTTTAGCTTTGTCCGCTTGACGCCCTTAATATCTTATATATGCCTAAACGTACTGATATTCAAAAAATTATGGTGATTGGTTCTGGTCCGATTATTATTGGTCAGGCTGCTGAGTTTGACTATGCTGGGACCCAGGCTTGCTTGTCTTTGAAAGAGGAAGGTTATGAGGTTGTTTTGGTTAACTCAAACCCTGCGACTATCATGACAGACAAGGAGATTGCAGACAAGGTTTACATCGAACCGATTACACTTGAATTTGTGACACGTATTCTTCGTAAGGAACGTCCAGATGCCTTGCTACCAACACTCGGTGGTCAGACAGGTCTCAACATGGCCATGGAATTATCTAAAAATGGTATCCTAGATGAGCTTGAAGTAGAGCTTCTCGGTACTAAACTATCTGCTATCGACCAAGCGGAGGACCGTGACCTCTTTAAACAATTGATGGAAGAGCTCAACCAACCAATTCCAGAATCTGAAATTGTTAACACTGTCGAAGAAGCAGTTGCCTTTGCAGCGACAATTGGCTACCCAGTCATCGTCCGTCCAGCCTTTACACTTGGTGGTACTGGTGGTGGTATGTGTGCCAATGAGGAAGAATTACGTGAAATCGCTGAAAATGGGTTGAAATTATCACCTGTTACCCAATGTTTGATTGAGCGTTCAATCGCAGGTTTCAAGGAAATCGAATACGAAGTGATGCGTGACTCAGCTGACAATGCTTTGGTTGTTTGTAACATGGAAAACTTTGACCCAGTTGGGATTCACACAGGGGATTCCATTGTATTTGCCCCTGCGCAAACCATGTCAGACTATGAAAACCAAATGCTACGTGACGCGAGTTTGAGCATCATTCGTGCCCTTAAGATTGAAGGTGGATGTAACGTTCAGTTGGCCCTTGATCCCTACAGCTTCAAGTACTATGTCATCGAAGTAAACCCTCGTGTGTCGCGTTCTTCAGCCCTTGCTTCTAAGGCGACAGGTTACCCAATTGCCAAATTGGCTGCCAAGATTGCCGTCGGTTTGACCTTGGATGAGGTGATCAACCCAGTTACAGGTTCAACCTATGCCATGTTTGAACCAGCCCTTGACTACGTGGTTGCCAAGATTCCACGTTTCCCATTTGACAAGTTTGAAAAGGGTGAGCGCCGTCTTGGGACACAGATGAAGGCCACTGGAGAAGTCATGGCAATCGGTCGAAACATCGAAGAATCTCTCCTTAAGGCCTGTCGTTCCCTTGAAATTGGGGTGCACCACAATGAAATGCCTGAACTTGCAGCAGTTTCTGATGATGCCTTGATTGAAAAAGTTGTCAAAGCCCAAGATGACCGTCTCTTCTACGTATCAGAAGCTATTCGTCGTGGTTATACACCTGAAGAGATTGCTGAATTGACCAAGATTGATATCTTCTATCTTGATAAACTCTTGCACATCTTTGAAATTGAGCAGGAGTTGGGCGCACATCCTCAGGATGTCGATGTCCTGAAAACAGCTAAACTAAATGGATTTTCAGACCGTAAGGTTGCTGAACTCTGGGAAACGACAGCTGACCAAGTTCGCCAACTTCGTTTGGAAAACAAGATTGTCCCAGTCTACAAGATGGTCGATACCTGTGCTGCGGAGTTTGACTCTGAAACACCATATTTCTATTCAACCTATGGATGGGAAAATGAATCTATCAAGTCTGATAAGGAATCTGTACTAGTCCTAGGTTCTGGTCCAATCCGTATCGGTCAAGGGGTCGAGTTTGACTACGCAACTGTTCATTCAGTTAAGGCTATTCAGGCGGCTGGCTATGAAGCCATCATCATGAACTCAAACCCAGAGACCGTTTCAACAGACTTCTCTGTATCAGACAAGCTTTACTTTGAGCCATTGACATTCGAAGATGTGATGAATGTCATCGATTTGGAGCAACCAAAAGGTGTTATTGTTCAGTTCGGTGGTCAAACAGCTATCAACCTAGCTGAGCCATTGGCTAAAGCAGGTGTGACTATTCTTGGTACTCAAGTAGCTGACCTAGACCGTGCGGAAGACCGTGACCTCTTCGAGCAAGCTCTAAAAGATTTGGATATTCCACAGCCACCAGGACAAACGGCTACCAATGAAGAAGAAGCTGTGCTTGCAGCTCGCAAGATTGGCTTCCCAGTTCTTGTCCGCCCATCTTATGTACTTGGTGGACGTGCCATGGAAATCGTTGAAAACGAAGAAGACCTTCGTTCTTATATGCGTACTGCGGTTAAGGCAAGTCCAGACCACCCTGTTCTTGTTGACTCTTATATCGTTGGTCAGGAGTGCGAAGTTGATGCCATCTCAGACGGGGAAAATGTTCTCATCCCTGGTATCATGGAGCATATCGAACGTGCCGGTGTCCACTCAGGTGACTCAATGGCCGTATATCCTCCACAAACCTTGTCGCAAAAGGTACAAGAAACAATCGCAGACTATACTAAACGCCTAGCAATCGGTCTTAACTGCCTTGGAATGATGAACATCCAGTTTGTCATCAAGGATGAAAAAGTTTACGTTATTGAGGTCAATCCACGTGCTAGCCGTACGGTTCCATTCCTTTCTAAGGTAACCAATATTCCTATGGCTCAAGTAGCGACTAAGCTCATTCTGGGTCAAAAACTTGAAGAACTTGGCTACCAAGATGGTCTTTACCCAGAAAGTACTCGCGTTCATATCAAGGCGCCAGTCTTCTCCTTTACCAAACTAGCTAAGGTAGACAGCTTACTTGGTCCTGAAATGAAGTCAACAGGGGAAGTTATGGGTTCTGATACGACTTTGGAAAAAGCTCTCTATAAGGCCTTTGAAGCTTCTTACTTACACTTGCCAACTTTTGGTAACGTTGTATTTACTATCGCTGATGATGCCAAAGAAGAAGCCTTGGACTTGGCTCGTCGTTTCCAAAATATTGGCTATGGAATCCTCGCGACAGAAGGGACAGCAGCCTTCTTTGCCAGTCAAGGATTGCAAGCCCAACCTGTTGGTAAGATTGGTGATGACGATAAGGATATTCCAAGCTTTGTTCGTAAAGGAAGAATCCAAGCTATCATTAACACAGTAGGAACCAAACGAACTGCAGACGAAGATGGAGAGCAAATCCGTCGTTCAGCCATTGAACACGGAGTGCCCCTCTTTACAGCCCTAGATACAGCTAACGCCATGCTTAAGGTACTTGAAAGCCGTAGTTTTGTCACAGAAGCAATCTAGTTGAGAAAAATTTTTCATATTTTTAAAACCAGCGTCAGAAAACGCTGGTTTTTTCAATACTGTTCTTGCTTGTTTTAACTATCATGCTTTCCTTAAGAATCATTTCAAAATGTGATGCAATAAGAATAAATTGGAAATAGAAAACTATTTTCAACATTTCTTTCAAAAACAATCAATAAAATAGGTAAAGACAAGATTAGGAAGTGAATATTCCGATGTCTTCTTACAAAAAGGTCTCTCTTTCTGAGATTAATCAATCTATTGAAACTCCGAATAACAATCATTTTTGGCAAAATCTAAAAGCATTTTTAGGGCCTGGAGCTCTTGTAGCAGTTGGTTATATGGATCCCGGAAACTGGATTACCAGTGTGGTTGGAGGTGCTTCCTATAAGTATAGTCTCTTATTTGTTATTTTAATTTCATCCATCATCGCCATGCAGCTACAACAGATGGCTGGAAAGCTAGGTATCGTGACGAGGATGGATTTAGCGCAGGCAACAGCTTATCATGCCCCCAAGTGGCTCCGCTATAGTCTATGGGTGATTTTAGAATTAGCTTTAATGGCGACAGACTTGGCTGAGGTTATAGGTTCAGCAATTGCCTTAAATCTTTTGTTTAAAATACCGATTATGGTCGCGATACTTCTAACCGTTTTAGATGTATTTCTTTTGCTTTTGTTGATGAAATTTGGGTTCAAGAAGATTGAATCTATTGTTACAACCCTTATCTTAACCATATTAGGAATCTTTTCTTATCTGGTTGCTTTATCTAATCCAAGTATGCAGGGGATTTTTGGTGGCTATTTACCGACTTCGACTTTATTTGAAAGTTCCTTGCCAGGACATGAGAGTCAACTGACTTTGGCTTTAGGGATTGTGGGAGCAACAGTCATGCCCCATAATCTCTATCTCCATTCATCCCTATCTCAAACAAGAAAAATCAACCATAAGGATAAGAAAGATATACGAAAAGCTGTCCGTTTTATGACCTGGGACTCAAATCTTCAGTTGTCTCTAGCCTTTGTTGTCAATTCCTTGCTTCTTATTTTAGGTGCCTCCCTCTTTTTGGGCCATGCATCTGAAATTTCAGCTTTCTCTCAAATGTACAATGCTTTACAGGATTCGACAATAGCAGGAGCGATAGCCAGCTCAACTCTGTCAACTTTGTTTGCTTTAGCTCTCTTAGCAAGTGGCCAAAATTCTACTATTACAGGTACTTTGACTGGACAGATCGTTATGGAAGGTTTCTTGCATATGAAATTACCACAGTGGGTTATTCGTGTCGGAACACGGATTTTTGCCTTGCTCCCTGTGATGATAGTTGCTGTCTTGTTTGGGCATCAAGAAAAGACCTTAGATCAGTTATTGGTCTATTCACAGGTCTTTCTTTCAATCGCTCTTCCATTCTCAATTTTTCCCTTAATTTATCTGACTTCTAAGAAGTCAGTGATGGGAGAATTTACCAATGCCAAGTGGAACACAATCCTTGGCTACCTAGTTTCAATCATCTTGACTATTCTCAATATCAAGCTTCTTTTCGATATTTTTTAACCCCGTT
This sequence comes from Streptococcus mitis 13/39, assembly GCA_000385835.1. GTDB lineage: Bacteria > Bacillota > Bacilli > Lactobacillales > Streptococcaceae > Streptococcus > Streptococcus mitis_AI. The sequence goes on from AQTU01000003.1 coordinate 69,716, forward strand.
TGAAATCAATTATAGTGTCAGCGTGACGGTTGCCAAATAGAAAGTAGTAGTGATTGGTTTATAAAAAGAAGAAAAAAAGAACAGTTGAAACTGTTCTTTTTTATCATTATTTGAGACCGTATTTTTTGTTGAAACGATCCACGCGTCCATCTGCTTGAGTGAACTTTTGACGTCCAGTGTAGAATGGGTGTGAGTCTGATGAAATTTCCACACGGATCAATGGGTAAGTTTCGCCTTCGAACTCAACTGTTTCGTTAGAGCGTTTTGTTGAACCGCTAAGGAATTGGTAACCAGTAGTTGTGTCCATGAAGACAACTGGGCGATATTCTGGATGGATATCTTTTTTCATTTTGCAATATTTCCTTTCTGCCATGGTCTCTTTGCGAGCCATAGATTGTTACTATACTAGTCTATCAGATTCTGAAAAGTTTGGCAAGTATTTTATCAGTTTTTAAGCAAGTTTTTTAACTTTTGGTAGATGATTTCGTTTTCTTCTAGGCTATAGGAATTAGCACCGCTTGCTAGAGGATGGCCTCCACCATCATGTTCCTTGGCGATTTCATTTATAGGATGGATTTTACTGCGTAAGCGGACACGGTAGTGGCCATCAGCCTGCTCCACAAAAATTCCCCAGAGACTCACACTGTCAATTCGTCCAGGAGCTCCCACAATAGCGGCAGTCTCAGCATCGGTAACATTGTATTGTTTCAAAACTTCCTGACTTAGGATAACGCGAGCTGCGCCATTTTCATCCACTTCCAGATGGTCGTAGATATAACCTTGAAGTTTAGCAATCTTGTAGCTCATAGTGTCCATTTTTCGAGTGAGAGCCGCAAAGTCAAAGTTATGTTCTCTCAGATAGGCAGCCAGACGGAGGGTCCGTGCAGTTGTAGAAGGATAGAGGAAGCGACCTGTATCACCGACAATACCTGCAAAGAGCAACTCAGCAGCTCGATCTGACAAGGCCAGTTGGGTTATTTCAGCAAATAGGGCAATCATCTCGCTAGCGCTACTTGAACTAGTGTCCACCCAAGATAGATCGCCATATATATCATCATTTGGATGGTGGTCAATCTTAATGAGAAAATCACCTTGACTATAGCGCTTATCATCGATACGAGCAGTATTCGCCGTATCACAGACGATAACAAGTGCCCCTTGGTAGGCACTATCTTGAACAAGATCCATCTCCGCCATCCAGGTCAAAGTTGGTTCATTAAAACCTACGGCTTTAATAGTTTTTTCTGGGAAATGATGTTTGAGAAGAGCTTTCAATCCCACCTGACTTCCCAAGGCATCAGGGTCTGGTTTCATATGACGATGAATGATAATCGTGTCGTATTCTTTAATTTTTTCTAAAATTTGATGGCAAATGTCCATAAATAACCTCAATTCTTTCTCATTTCATTGTAGCACAAGAATTTTTATTTTTAAAATGAAAAAGATGTGATATAATGGAGAAAGATAAATTGAGGAGGACGATATGGCATTAGCAAAAATTGTATTTGCCAGTATGACCGGTAATACCGAAGAAATTGCAGATATTGTAGCAGACAAATTACGTGACTTGGGCTTGGATGTCGATGTTGATGAATGTACAACTGTTGACGCTTCAGACTTCTTGGAAGCAGACATCGCTATCGTTGCGACCTATACTTATGGTGATGGAGAATTGCCAGATGAGATGATGGACTTCTACGAAGACCTAGCAGATCTCAACTTGAATGGCAAAATCTATGGAGTGGTCGGCTCAGGAGATACCTTCTACGATGAATTTTGTAAGGCTGTTGATGACTTTGATCGCGTTTTTGTAGCGACAGGAGCAGAAAAAGGTTCAGAGTGTGTTAAAGTTGATCTTTCTGCTGAGGAAGAAGATATTGAACGTTTAGAACAATTCGCAGAAGAATTGGCTGCTAAAGTAGGATAAGCATAAACGTGCGCTGATGCAATCAATCAGTGCATTTTTCTTATTGTGAGTTGGGATTTTACTAGCCTATTTGGTGGCTTTTTGATACAATAATTCAAATAAAGGAGGAGACTGTATGGATTTAGAGAGTATTCGTCAAGAAATTGATCAAATCGACGATCAAATCGTCAAGCTCTTAGAAGAACGAATGCATTTAGTTGAGGGTGTAGTTACCTATAAGAAGGCTTCAGGTAAACCAATTTTAGATACCAAGAGAGAAGCAATTATTTTTGAAAAGGTTAGAAGTCGTGTAGAGGACAAGCGTTATCAGGAGACTATTGTCGCAACATTTTCGGATATACTCAAACGTTCGCGTGATTATCAGGATCAAAATATCAAATGAAAAAAGAACAATTTTATCCGCTAGGGATTTTTCTAGCTGCTATGTTGGGCGGAGTTGTCCGCTACCTAGTTTCCACTTGGTTACCAGCCAGTTCGGATTTCCCTTGGGGCACCCTTCTTGTTAACTATCTGGGTATTTTCTGCTTGGTTTATCTTGTCAAGGGCTATCTGGTCTATAAGGGGACTAGTAAGGGCTTGGTTTTAGCGCTGGGGACGGGTTTTTGCGGAGGTTTGACAACCTTTTCTAGTCTCATGCTTGATGCTGTAAAATTACTGGATACAGGGCGTTATCTTAGTTTAGTCCTGTATTTGCTTTTGAGCATCGGTGGAGGACTGCTTTTAGCTTACTATTTAGGGAGGAAGAAATGGTAATCGTCTATCTTGCAATTGCTTGTGGTTTCGGAGCTTTAGTGCGCTATTTCTTTTCCCGCTATAATCAAGCATCTAAATTACCCCTCGGAACGCTCATAGCCAATCTTCTAGGTTGTTTTTTGATTGGATTATTCTACAATCATGTGGAGTCTAAGGAAGTCTATGCTATTTTAGCGACGGGTTTTTGTGGAGGTTTAACAACCTTCTCTACCTTGAATGACGAACTCCAAAGACTGTTAAGTGATAAGAAGGTATTTTATAGCTACCTAGCCTTAACCTACCTAGGTGGTTTGGTTGCGATTTTTTTAGGAATTCTGCTATAAATTTCTTTACTTTTTTGTGGAAATTTGGTAAACTGTATCTTGTGTGTAATGGACGCACAAAAATACAGTTTATCCGCTGAGGAAGGTTCCTCAAGATTGACAAAGATAGGAGAATAAAATGAATCCATTAATCCAAAGCTTGACTGAAGGTCAACTTCGTACAGATATCCCATCATTCCGTCCTGGTGACACTGTTCGTGTACACGCGAAAGTTGTCGAAGGTAACCGTGAACGTGTTCAGATCTTTGAAGGTGTTGTTATTGCACGTAAAGGTGCTGGCATCTCAGAAAACTACACAGTTCGTAAAATCTCTAACGGTGTAGGTGTTGAGCGTATCTTCCCAATCCACACTCCACGTGTTGAAAAAATCGAAGTTGTTCGTTACGGTAAAGTACGTCGTGCGAAATTGTACTACTTGCGTGCACTTCAAGGTAAGGCAGCTCGTATCAAAGAAATCCGTCGTTAATTCGACAAGAAAACTCTGCTTTTTCAGCAGAGTTTTTATCTAGCTCCCTTAGTTCAATGGATATAACAACTCCCTCCTAAGGAGTAGTTGCAGGTTCGATTCCTGCAGGGGGCATTTGACGGAATCCGTTTTGGCAGAAATGAAGGCAGACAATGAAATTTTTAAATAGACCGTGATGGTCGTCACGGTTTTCTATTTTGCTAAAACATACATTTTGAACGATTAGAAACAGGAATTACAATTCTAATGCTCAAAAAAGCGTTTACTTGAAGAATAGAGATGGTGTATACAGGGTAATATTGTTAAAAAGGCTATTTTGTTAAAAATAAAAACAGTGACCGAAATCACTGCTTTTTTAGTTCCTGGGCGTATGCGGTCATGCTGATAGCGTGTTTTAGACGCATATTCATAATATCTGATACACCGTTTTTATACTTGTCCACTGCTTGAATAGACATTCCACAGTTTTTGCTTATAGCATAGGCTGTGGCGTTGTCTAAGAGCCAGCGGATAGCTTCAATATCTACTGACATATATTACCTCGTAAAATACCAAATCGCAAATAGAAGTAGAACAAATCCAATAATGAATTCAACTTTTTCACGCTTGGTGGTTTTTCTAATTTTAAGATTTATTTTCATTGTTTTTCCTGTTATAATTTAAGTACACCCCCGAAGGGGTGGATAGTGATTTCTCACTATCCAATTTCTAAGTGCCATTCAAAGCTGATTATAAATAAGTTTATTTTGACTACGAGCTTATTTGTTTTTACTTTGAGTGGCTTCTTTTTGAACTTAAACATTTCATGTTCCTTTATACTAGTTTCCTTACTTAGTTTTTCTTTTTTTGAGATTAGAAACAGTAGCCGAAGAAACTACAGCCTCTATCTAAATAGTAGATGTAGCTCTCGAATTTTTAATAAATCTTTAATATCTTTTCTCATCCTATTTGTCCTTTTTATTTTTTAGATAAATGTATACATTGATTGCAATTATAAAAATAGCTATTGCACTAACCATTGTTTTCCTCTTTTCGTTTGATAGAATAGAGGTATGAGTGGCTTTCACCCCTACCTCTTAGCGTTTACCTTTTCTTTTGCGGGACTCGGGTTTACGCTTTTTATTTTGCCTTGCTACCGTATGGCGGTCACTAGACTTACAACAGCAGTTACTGCTTCAGGAATATTATCTATTACCTTTCCAAGCTAGGGAATACAGTCTCTTGTTTAAGTTTTTTATCTTGATTATATCGTATCATGGCCTACAAAGGAAGTCAAAAGTTTTGATGAAGGTTTTTAAAATATTTTTGTACTAAATGTATCTTCAAAAATATTTTTATATATTTATTTTTTGTACGGAATGATTTATGTTAAGAGATTTATTTATCACAACGATAGAGAAAAATGTTCCGTTTAATTGTAGATAATGATTTGATTTTTTAGGTAGTAAAGAGTAAAATTTAATTAATATGATAATTAGTTAGGAGTTTAATCATGAATGGTTTAGTTTTAGGATTGGATATTGGTATTGCTTCAGTAGGTGTAGGTATTCTAAACAAAGATACTGGTGAGATTATCCATACGAATTCTCGTATTTTCCCAGCTGCAACTGCTGATAATAATGTTGAAAGAAGAAACAGTAGACAGGATAGACGATTAAATCGCAGAAAAAAACACCGTGGTGTTCGACTTCATGATTTATTTGAAGATTATGATTTACTAACTGATTTTTCCAAGGTTTCGATTAATTTAAATCCTTATCGGCTTCGTGTACAAGGATTGGATAATTCGTTAACAACCGAAGAGTTGTTTATTGCATTAAAGAATATAGTTAAGAGACGCGGGATTAGCTATTTAGATGATGCCTCTGAGGATGGTGGTGTAGTATCGTCTGATTATGGTAAGGCAGTTGAGGAAAATAGAAAATTACTTGCTGAACAAACACCTGGTCAAATCCAACTAGAGCGTTTCAAAAAATATGGTCAGGTAAGAGGAGATTTCACTGTTGTGGAAAATGGTGAGAAACGCCGATTGATCAATGTTTTTTCAACATCTGCTTATAGAAAAGAAGCTGAAAGAATTCTTAGAAAACAGCAAGAATTTAATAATCAGATCACGGATAAGTTTATAGAAGATTACTTAAAAATCCTTACAGAGAAAAGAAAATACTATCATGGGCCAGGTAATGAAAAATCTCGGACGGATTATGGACGTTTCAGAACAGACGGTACGACGTTAGATAATATTTTTGGTATTTTAATTGGTAAATGTACATTTTATCCGAATGAATACAGGGCTTCAAAAGCTTCCTATACTGCTCAAGAGTTTAATTTGCTAAATGATTTAAATAATTTAACAGTTCCTACAGAGACCAAGAAACTGAGTGAGGAACAAAAGAAAACAATCGTTGAATATGCGAAGTCGGCGAAAACATTAGGGGCTTCAACCTTATTGAAATACATTGCTAAAATGATTGATGCTTCAGTAGATCAGATACGTGGTTATCGAGTTGATGTAAACAATAAACCTGAAATGCATACTTTTGAAGTCTATCGAAAAATGCAATCTCTAGAAACAATTTCAGTTTGGGAATTGTCTAGAAATATTCTAGATGAGCTTGCTCATATTTTAACTCTAAATACTGAACGAGAAGGTATAGAAGAAGCGATTAATACGAAGTTAATGGATGTATTTAGTCAAGACCAAGTGCTTGAATTGGTTCAATTTAGAAAAAATAATAGTAGTCTATTTAGTAAGGGATGGCATAATTTTTCTCGTAAACTCATGATGGAATTGATACCAGAACTCTATGAGACTTCAGAGGAGCAAATGACAATTCTCACACGATTGGGGAAACAAAAATCTAAAGAAACATCAAAAAGAACTAAGTATATTGATGAAAAAGAAGTAACAGAAGAAATCTATAATCCTGTGGTAGCAAAATCTGTCAGACAGGCCATAAAGATAATCAACGAAGCAACTAAAAAATATGGTATCTTTGATAATATTGTTATCGAAATGGCGCGTGAAAATAACGAAGAAGATGCTAAGAAGGATTATATAAAACGTCAAAAGGCAAACCAAGATGAGAAAAATGTTGCTATAGAAAAGGCTGCATTCCAATACAATGGGAAAAAAGAGTTACCAGATAGTATTTTTCATGGGCATAAGGAATTGGCTACTAAGATTCGTTTATGGCACCAGCAGGGAGAGAAGTGTCTCTATACTGGGAAGAATATTCCCATTTCAGATTTAATTCACAATCAGTACAAGTACGAAATTGATCATATTTTACCTCTATCTTTATCGTTTGATGATAGTCTATCTAATAAAGTATTGGTTCTAGCTACAGCAAACCAGGAGAAGGGGCAGCGAACACCGTTTCAGGCATTAGACAGTATGGATGATGCTTGGTCATATCGTGAGTTTAAATCATATGTAAAAGATTCTAAATTATTAGGTAATAAAAAGAAAGATTACCTTTTAACGGAAGAAGACATTAGTAAAATTGAAGTGAAGCAGAAGTTTATCGAACGGAATTTAGTTGATACTCGATATTCTTCTCGAGTTGTTCTAAACACTCTACAAGATTTTTATAAAGCGCATAAATTCGATACAACTATTTCGGTAGTACGTGGGCAATTTACCTCTCAGCTAAGAAGAAAGTGGGGACTTGAAAAATCTCGTGAAACATATCACCATCATGCTGTGGATGCCTTAATTATTGCTGCTTCAAGTCAATTAAGGTTATGGAAAAAACAAGCTAATCCCCTAATTTCTTATAAAGAGGATCAATTTGTTGATTCAGAGACAGGCGAAATTATTTCGTTAACTGATGATAAATACAAAGAATTAGTATTTAAAGCACCTTACGCCCATTTTGTTGATACATTAAGTAGCAAGAAATTTGAAGATAGCATCCTATTTTCTTATCAAGTGGATTCAAAATATAATAGAAAAATTTCAGATGCAACCATTTATGCAACAAGAAAAGTGAAATTGGATAAAGATAAGTCTGAAGAAACTTATGTTTTAGGTAAGATTAAAGATATTTATAGCCAAGCAGGGTATGATGCATTTATTAAAATTTACAATAAAGATAAGAGTAAATTCTTAATGTATCACAAAGATCCTCAGACGTTTGAAAAGGTAATTGAAGAGATTCTAAGAATTTATCCATCAAAAGAATTTAATGAGAAGAATAAAGAAGTTCCTTGCAATCCTTTTGAGAAATATCGACAAGAAAATGGGCCAATCTGTAAGTACAGTAAAAAAGGGAATGGACCAGAAATTAAAAGTTTGAAATATTATGATAAAAATATTCCAGAATCATTTATTGACATAACTCCTTCTAATAGTAAAAATAAAGTAATCCTTCGTCAATTAAATCCTTGGAGAACAGATGTCTATTTTAATCATCAGACGGAAAAGTATGAGTTGCTTGGATTAAAATATGCAGATTTACAATTTGAAAAGAAGACTGAAACTTATTCTATAACTATTGATAAATATAATGAAATTAAAGAAAAAGAAGGAGTGGGCGAGCATTCAGAATTCAAATTTACCTTATATAAAAATGACTTGCTTTTGATTAAGGATATGGAAATTAAGGAGGAACAAATTTTTAGGTTCTTATCTAGAACAATGCCAAACAAAAAACACTATGTAGAATTAAAGCCTTATTATAAAGGAAATTTTGAGGGCAAAGAAAGAATTAAAGTGTTTAATACGACATCTAATGGTCGCTGTTTAAAAGGATTGGGAAAGAAAGGACTCTCTATTTATAAAATTAAAACAGATGTTTTGGGTAATAAACATTTTATCAAAAAAGAGGGTGAGAAACCAAAACTCAAATTTTAAAAAATATTTAAAAAAGAGTTGCAAACGCTTGTACAATGTATTATAATAGTAACTGTAAGGGACGCCTTGCACAGTTACTTAAATCTTGCAGAAGCTACAAAAATAAGGCTTCATGCCGAATTCAACACCCTGTCATTTATGGCTGGGTGTTTTCGTTTTGTGAAAGAGGAAAATACGATGACTTGGAGAATTGTGCATGTCTGTCAGAGTGAAAAAATGCAATTGAAGTTGGATAACCTTTTAATTAAGAAAATGGGTCAAGACTATATTATCCCATTGAGTGATATTTCGATAATTGTAGCAGAAGGAGGGGAGACTGTTGTAACTCTAAGGTTGTTAAGTGCTTTAAGTAAGTATAATATTGCCTTAATTGTCTGTGATAATGAGCACTTGCCTACAGGAATTTATCATTCTCAAAATGGCCATTTTAGAGCTTATAAAAAATTACAGGAACAATTATTGTGGACACAGGAACAAAAAGACAAATTATGGCAGATAGTTACTTATTTCAAAATAAACAATCAGCAAGATGTTCTTGCAATGCTTGAGAAAAATATTGATTGCATTCAATTATTAGCAGACTATAAAGATCATATTGAATATGGAGATAAAACCAATCGTGAAGGCCATGCTGCAAAAGTTTATTTCAATGAATTATTTGGAAAGAAATTCGTACGTCTTACACAACAGGAAACGGATGTCATCAATGCTGGTCTAAATTATGGTTATGCAATCATGAGAGCGCAGATGGCACGTATTATTTCTGGGTATGGGTTAAATCCCTTAATAGGAATTTTTCATAAGAATGAATATAATCAATTTAACTTGGTTGATGACCTAATGGAACCTTTTCGGCAGATTGTCGATGTTTGGGTCTATCAAAATTTGCGGGATGAAGAATATTTGAAGTACGAGTTTCGCTTGGCGCTAACAGATACATTAAATGCAAAGATTCGTTACGGTAAAGAAACTTGTTCTGTAACAGTAGCAATGGATAAGTATGTCAAAGGCTTTCTAAAATGTATCTCTGATAAGGATACTAGCAAATTTTACTGTCCGGTGGTTTCGAGTGTAGAATGGAGCTAAAGAAATGAGGTATGAAGCATTGAGATTATTGTGTTTTTTTGATCTACCAATGGAAACAAATCAAGAAAAAAGAGTCTATCGTAATTTTCGGAAAGACTTAATCGCAAACGGCTTTGAAATGTTACAGTTTTCTGTTTATTATAGAACCTGTCCTAATCGAAGTTTTGCTAGTAAATTCTATAAAAAATTAAGTCAGAGTAATTTACCAAGTGGGAATGTCCGTTTGCTAGCTGTGACTGAAAAACAATTTTCTGAAATGGTTTTAATAATTGGTGGAAAAACAAAGCAAGAAGAAGTAGTCAGCGATAATAAGTTGGTAGTTATATGAAAATGAACATTAGTCATCCATACAAGGATAATATTTCATTAAGTTTTGGTCAATTTACTCAAGTTGTAGGACAAGATCAGCAACTAAAGTATTATATTTGGCAGATACTATTATGGTATTTTGGAGGAAAAAAATATAGTGAGGAAGATTTAGTTCTATTTGAACAAAATGAGCCTAAAATACTAATAGATGATACAGTTGTTTCCCGTTCAGAATTTAGTGTTATTCAAATATCCAATATCAATGATTTGATTGAACAAATGGAATATAAAAAAGGGACAGTAGCTTATGGTTATCTAAAGAAAAAAATTACTTCTATTGAGATAATGGAGCAAATTGAAAATATCAATGACAATCTAGATAGGATTTCACTTCAATTGAATCAGAAGTTGAATCTTCAATTAGATGACATTATCTATCATACTGAAGCAAAATATTTTAATACGGATCAATTGATTCAAAAGAATTTTTTACCGTACTTTGGAACGAATGATAAAAATATTTCATTTGAATTTGTAGACAATAAGATAAAGTTTTTATTATTTCTTTCCATGTTAGAAATTATAGTGACGAATAGTTCTAAAAAGTTTTTGCTTGTCTTACGAAATTTGGATGATTTTTTATCCTATAATGATTTTGTTGAATGTTGCGAGAAAATGGAGTTTCTTACTAATCATAGTAATTCATTATATATTGTGTTGTTTCCTTCTAATGAAGGTTATCTTCATGTAACTAAAGAAGTAATCGAGGAGATTAATATCGTTTCTGATTATACCGATCATTTTTATTCTTTAGAATTTATGTATGAACGATTTAGTAATCAATATCCAATAAATCAAATACCTAATGAGAAAGAATTTTTAATCTCTTTGAGAAAGATTGGACCGTATTTATTTAGTTCAGAAATTCTCCATATGAGTTTATCTATAGAGGACCAAGTAGCATTGAAAATTTTGAATAATTTGTATCAGTATGAAATGAAAACAAAATTTCGTATTGAATCAATCAATCCAATGTTATTGAAATATTTGGACGAATAGTATTGACGAGTTGGATTTAAGAATTTATAATGGTTTTGAGGGAACAAAATACAAATTGACGAATTTGAGGTTTTTGTACTCTCAAGATTTAAGTAACTGTACAAATGTTGAATTTGATACTCGTAGCGTTACGGGGTTTTTGTACTCTCAAGATTTAAGTAACTGTACAAATAGTACCCTGTTAAAAATGTACCGTCACAAGTTTTTGTACTCTCAAGATTTAAGTAACTGTACAAACTAAAGGCGCTTAACGTGATTGGGCAAGTGGTTTTTGTACTCTCAAGATTTAAGTAACTGTACAAACTTTCAAATTGTTGAATAATTGTACCATGATGTTTTTGTACTCTCAAGATTTAAGTAACTGTACAAACATGTTTTAAAAATCCTTTCTATTCAATTCGTTTTTGTACTCTCAAGATTTAAGTAACTGTACAACTCAACCGTTCACTCCATCTGCACCAATTGATTTAATTGGTTTTTGTACTCTCAAGATTTAAGTAACTGTACAACACAACGCCTTAAACTCGCAATCAAATGCCCGTTTTTGTACTCTCAAGATTTAAGTAACTGTACAACAGTCGTTTTCTGCCTTCGTGAAATCATTGCGTTTTTGTACTCTCAAGATTTAAGTAACTGTACAACCTTGCAGAAGTCTCTTATACAGACCTTAAGTTTTTGTACTCTCAAGATTTAAGTAACTGTACAACATTTACCATCAGAATGTTTCAACCAGCGTTGTTTTTGTACTCTCAAGATTTAAGTAACTGTACAACTTTTCTTTT